>NZ_CAWUDL010000037.1:0-63255 GCF_963920945.1 Anabaena sp. CCY 9402-a | reverse complement strand
ATTCCCAATTCCCAATTCCCAATTCCCAATTCCCAATTCCCAATTCCCAATTCCCAATTCCCCTTTTTTAGCAATGCCCGTATTAACCAATCCAGTCACAACTGAACAACAGAAGGATAGTGAAAAGCAACAGCACGGTGGTGCTGCTGGTAATATGGTGCAACTATGCGCCGTTACGAAAACTTATACTAATGGCTGTCATGCTTTGTTAGATGTCAACTTAGAGGTCAAACAGAAAGAATTCCTGTTTATTACAGGGCCTAGTGGTTCTGGTAAGTCCACACTGTTAAAGCTGCTGTATGGTGAGGAATTACCTACACAGGGAGAAGTAATTGTCAGTGAATGCAATGTCTCAGCTTTGCGGGGCGATCGCTTATCATTATTACGGAGACGCATTGGGATTGTGTTTCAAGACTATAAACTAATTCCCCAGCGCACAGTGGCGGAGAATGTAACTTTTGTATTACAAGCCCAAGGCTATACCCGCAAAGAAATTCAAAGGCGTTTAGAACCAACATTGAAACTGGTGGGGTTAATTTCTAAAGCCGATTGTTTTCCTCATCAACTTTCGGGCGGAGAACAACAGCGAGTCAGTATTGCAAGGGCAATTGTGGGTACACCGCCTCTAATTTTGGCTGATGAACCCACAGGTAATCTTGATCCTGATAACTCCTGGCAGGTGATGCAAATTCTGCAAAAATTAAATTCTTTTGGGGCTACAGTTATTGTTACTACCCATGATGAACAGCTAGTACGTCGGTGTAATAAACCCGTGCTACAAGTTCGTAATGGTAAACTACATCGCCAATCAGTAGTGAAAAGGGAGTAGGAAGTGGGTATTGCTTCCTTGTCACCTGTCACCTATCACCTGTCACCTATCACCTGTCACCTGTCACCTGTCACCTGTCACCTATCACCTGTCACCTACACCCCTACATGGAAACACGTGCCTTGATTTTGGTTGCTAGAGGGATGAGAGGTAAAGGAGTGGATGGTAACTGCGATCGCTCCAAAGTTTGTATACTCTCAAAGGCTGCTTCTCGAATTGCGGTTTCTTCCTCTCGACTCAAGAGGAGATATAAACATCGCAGAACGTCTTGCTGTAATGCCGGATCATTTTGCTGACGGTTGACTATCTTAGTTAACCGACGGATAGCAATTAAACGCTGAATGGGGTCTTGTTGAGTGAGATTTAGCAACAAATTCTCAAAGCTATCTTCTTCACGATGGCTGTAAAAGTTGACAATTTGCCAGACTAATAAAATTAAAGTTAATAAAGTTCCCAACCCTTGGACAATAGCCCCAACAGCTATCCAAGGACTACTGGAGTCAGCCCAAATTGCTGCCGCCATATATGTACTGAGAGTAGCAATACCACCACTGCTGACTGCCAAAACTAATTGACGGTTTGGACTGTTGAAAAACTTTTTAATTTCTCCCCAATGCAGTTGCCAATCCCACTTTTGCATTGAGTAGACCACTAACATGACACTAATACCAACTAGCAGTGCCAATAATAATTTCCAGTTCCACAACAGCATACCAACAAGTAACGTTAGCAAGCCTAGAATTGCTCCTGGCTCTGAAAAACGCTGAATAGTTCGTTGCTTGGTGGCTTTGGTTTTAAACTCTGGAAGCAGCCAGTCGGGTCTCTGGTTGATTAATTGCTGCCAAGAAGATACAGCCTTTGCCACAGTGTTTACCTACCTACTTACAAAATATCTATATAGATTGATTCCACTAGGTATGGGAAAGTTAGACTGTAATTGAAAACTGAAATTTCAGCATATTTCACACTTGCCACTTTCCTACTACTCAGTAATATAAATGGAATATCCATATTACTCTACAAGCATATCTAGGCTGAAGTAGCAAAATCAGGTTTTATTACTGATTTTTTTAAATTTCGCGGGCAGAAAAAATACTAAATAATAGCCCAACACATAAGTATCCGTTGAATTCGTTCTTTTTAAACACAAAAACGGAACTCATCGATGGTGAATTGACCATCAAAGGCGCAGAAGGTAATGGCGTGAATGTTTTTGGCGGCGACAGATAATAATAGATTGGGAGATAAGGATGAATCAGAATTGGCTAGATTCGCCCCTGGTAAGATAGTTTGGCATAATAGTTGGCGATCGCAATTATAGGCAGAAAGCACTAATCGCTGTGAGCTAGTTACACACGTACTTACCCAGTTTACAGGACGAAGGAAACTGGCTTCTAAAAATCCACTTTTGGGTGAACCCATCAATACTGTTACCCCTGACTTCGTTGGGAAGGCTGGATTTGATGGTTGTATGGCTAGGGAATTTTGAAAAATTACACCCCATTGCTCATACTGATGCTCTACAACTTCAAAGCATTTTAAATCTTCTAAATTGAGAGATATACACGTAGGTACATCAAGCGGAATACTATCAGTTACTTCTTCTAGTTGTCCACGCCTAGCTGAAGCTATAATTTGATTCTGCACACCCAATTTATCAAGTGCAAATGTAGGATTTTCAAATCTTGGTACTTGATCTGATTGAAGAGTCGCCTGCTTGCCCACAATACCCCACCTTACCATTAACCAGAGAAACACTAAATAAGTAAGTAAATACACCAACAGATATTTCTCTTAATCTTGATGGTGATGATGTATAGCCACCCTTGGCGAACGTTTTGACTATAGTAAGAAGTACAAAACTATCCGTAAGTTTTCTGTAGACTATCACAAAAAACTTATCCCAAAGTATTGTCTAAGTGATACTAGCTACCAAAATAAAATCTAATGAAACCTGGCTATATAGTAGTTATAAGCAAAATCTGCTTTTATACAGAAAAAAAAAATTACTGAATCTTTACAAGTAACCTAGTGATTTTACATCTACTTAATCTGACGCAGGCCAGAGGTTTCCAGATTGTTGGTTCAAGGATAATAGGGGACAGGGGACAGGGGACAGGTGACAGGCGACAGGTGACAGGTGACAGGAAAGCAGGGAGAGCAGGAGGGAAAATGAAATGCCCAATGCCGAACCTACTGCGCCTAGTCGTTCGCGTAGCCTCTGTCTACGACACGCTCCGCGTTGGCGTAGCCTCTCGGAGAGAACGGAGAGAATGCAGAGAAGTGCAATGACTCATGACTCATGACTAATAACTAATGACTACCCAAAACTATGATTCAACCACAAGGATTTGAACAACGCTCAATAATTACGTCGCTGGGTAAAATGGTGTACTACACCGCTAATGGTTCACTTTGGCAAGACAATACAACCGCCGCAACAGAACGAGAAACGTTAGTTTTTCTACACGGATTTGGTGGTGGGTCTTCTGCCTATGAGTGGTCAAAAGTTTATCCGGCATTTGCTGCTGAATACCGGATTATTGTCCCTGATTTGATAGGTTGGGGTCGATCTGAACATCCAGCGAGAAATTACACGATTGATGATTATTTAACGACTATTCGCGAGTTTTTGGAGCAGACTTGTACAACTCCAGTCAGGGCGATCGCTTCTTCGTTAACAGCAGCGTTTACAATCCGAGTGGCGATTACCCATCCGAATCTATTTAAATCTTTAATTCTTGTCACACCGGCGGGACTTTCTGACTTTGGTGAAGACTACTCCCGCAGCTTGTTCGCCCAAATCGTCAGCGTTCCTCTTATTGACCGCTTACTATACAGCACTGGGATTGCTACTAGTGGGGGTATTCGTAGTTTCTTAGAACAACGGCAATTTGCCCAAGCTAACCGCATCTACGAAGAAATTGTTGAAGCTTATCTCCAATCTGCTCAACAACACAATGCTGAATATGCAGCATTATCTTTTGTTAGGGGTGATTTGTGTTTTGATTTATCACTCTATATTCAACAATTAATCACTCCTACCGCCATTATTTGGGGTCAAAAGTCTCAATTCACCGGGCCAGAGATTGGCCGCCGCCTAGCAGAAAAAAATCCCCAAGCTATCAAAGTTTTTCAACCCTTAGAAGATGTGGGGTTAACACCACAGTTAGAATTGCCAGCCGTCACTATTGGACTGATTCGCCGATTTTTGAGTTTACTGAATGGGGAATGAGTGGTGAGTAATGAGTAATGAGTAATAAGTAGCCCACGGCAAGCAAGCTACAAGATCCTACTAATTGTTTTGAATTTTGAATTGGAGCGTAAAGCCTGCGGCATAGCTCCGCTTAACGCGTAGCGTCTCATAGAGAAGCGACTTGACTTAGTTCGTGGAGTTTTTTAGCGACTGTGCCAGTAGTTAATAATTCTTGGGCTTTGGCTATACCTGCTTTCATATCAGTACAAATTCCACTGCGCCAGAGATAAAATCCTCCATTCCACAGGGCTGTTTGCATTAGTTCGCTGGGTGTTCCAGTCAACACTTCCTGCATCTGATCTAATAATTCTTCGATAGTGTTTAAGGGTACATTCTTGGTAGTAAAGCCGTAATCATGGGGAGATAGGAGCAATCTTTCTATTTCTGGGGGTGATTTAGATAAAGCGATGATGGCTGTGCGATCGCGTGGTAAATCGCTACTCCCTTCTAATCCCTTCACTAATGTAAACTTTGTCACCCCTCGTAGTCCCAAAGCTACCTGAAACATGGCTTCTGTGGGCGGATGGACAAACCCCGCTATAACATGAGCATCGCCAGCATAGGGACACCAAATTAGTTCCATTGTGGCGAAGGGTGGGCGTTTACCTAGTTGATCACGGTACTCCCAAAGACTCTTCGTCAAGGGAAAATGCTGTGGTGTATAAACAAACCCGATGCCTGTTTTCTCTAAGACTTCTTGGGTGTTTGCTAGTGATAAGCCAGTCCAATCGACTCCTAAACCTCGCCAAATATCTACTAAGGGTAATCCATATTTGGTTGGTAGGCGATCGCCGCCGTGCATAATAACTGGTTGTCCGGCTGAGGCTAGTATCAGGGAAGTTATGGGGCTAATGGGTGCTGTCCGGGTTCTGCCATCATATGGCTGACCAAAAACTATGACTGGACGTGTAGAGTTGATGGGTTGCAGTTTTGGCCCCAGTTCCTCATAAGCATCTAACATTCCCGCTAATTCTTCCCCTGTAGGACGTTTGATGCGGTGGGCAATCAAAAATGCACCTATTTGGGCTGGTGTAGCTTCACCCAATAACATCATCTTGGTAGCCGTGGCTGCTTCAGCACGAGTTAGATTCTCGCCTGTATGGTTGCCACTACCTACCTTTTTCAGCAAATCCCTGAATAAAATACTCATACAAGTCAATAGTCAATGGTCAATAGTCAACAGTCAAGTTGAAGACTGGGGACTTTTGACTGTGGACATTTGACTAATCATACTTTAAGAGGCTGATCGCTGTTGGTCAAACTGTGGGGTAATATTCTCTCGGACTAGCTGCCAAAAGTGCTTGATTGGGGGAATGTGCAGGCGGTCTTGAGTTGTTACCATGACTACGCGGCGAGTCAAGCTAGAATTATCAGATAATGATCCACTCGCTGCTAAAGAACGCACTGCTAGGGTAGGGTCAAGGCGTGCTTCTACTAATGCAGATGTGGGTAGCAAAGCTATTAATTCACCTTGGCGTACTACTCCCCGAAAAGCATCGAGGGTATTCACTTCTAAAGCTGCTTGTAGGTTGGCTTCTAGTCGCTCAAATTTATCTTGGATCAGGCGTTGCATCCCATAACCATCCTTAAATACTACTTGGGGATAACGCACTAACTCCGACCAAGGGACAAATTCATATTGAGCTAGGGGATGATTAGCTGCAATTAACAGTTCAATGGGTTCATCATAAAGGACTTCTACAACCATCTCCCTACCGGTGGTAAGAAAGCGATTATTCATGACAATCGCTAAATCTACTAAACCATCTTTGAGGACTTTGAGGGCGCGATCGCTCCCCAAAGATGTCACCCGCAATTGCACATCGGGATAATCACGACAAAATTTTTGTAATACCGGTGGTAAGTAAGAACCACAAACAGAATGAATCGCCGCAATACACAATTCCGGTTGCTTTCCTGCAACTAAATCTGTGATTTCTTGAGTAGCCGTTTCCCATTCTTGACAAATTTTCCGGGCGCGAGGTAACAATCGTTCACCGCCTAAAGTCAGCTTGGACTGATTGGTTCTGTGAAATAATTCCACGCCTAAGTCAGCCTCCAAAGACTGAATTTGGCGACTGATCGTCGATTGGGTGACACCACATTTCTGGGCTGCTTTTTGGAAACTGCCAGTTTGGGCGATCGCTAGAAACGCTTGCAACTGTTCTAGTCGCATGGGATATGTAGCCTGAATTACATTTATGGCTTTTATTTAAATTAACGGATTTTGATTTTTAATTTGGTAGATTTTGATACAGCTTTTGTGGTCTTTTTCTATATACGGTGAATTTTGCTTTTCTAGGTAGGAAACCATATCTTTAGTTTTGCCAGCCTGCACTAGTGAAGGAAATTAACTTTGAGAAACTACCCAAAAGCTGCTAGCGTCTAACAAAGGATCATATTTTTGTGGACGTGAGAGCTTGAAAACTCGTTCTAATTACTGGCAACTGCTGCCCTATATTAGACCCCAGTGGCAGAACATTACTAAGGGACTAGTCGGCATTTTGGGATATGTGCTGGCGACATTGACGCTAATTAATTTTGCGGGGAAGTTAGCAACGCCCTTTGGTCAAGGTAATGTCATAGCGATCGCTCAATTAGCAGCAATCTTGGCCTTGGTGTTTCTTGTTCGTGGCGTTTTTCAGTCTGTCCAAGACATTTATATGTCGAAAGCAGCTTTAAGAGTCGCTTTTTATCTCCGCAAACAGATATACACCCACTTACAAAAATTAGATTTAAGCTATTTTGAAACTGCCAAAGCCGGTGATTTATCTTACCGCCTCACCGAAGATATTGACCGGATTGGTGAAGTCATCAATAAACTGTTTCACGACTTTCTCCCCTGTGTGTTGCAGTTGATAGCCATCCCGGTATATATGATTTACCTGAATTGGCAACTCACTTTAGCTACAGTGATAGTCGCACCATTGATGGGTGTGTTAATTGGTTGGTTTGGGGAACGCTTACGTAAATACTCACTTAAAAGTCAAAATCGCGTATCTGATTTATCAGCAATTCTCACCGAAGTTTTTAGTGGTATTCGTCTAATTCGGGCGTTTGCAGCAGAAAATTATGAAATTGCGAGATTTAGCCATGAAGCAGAACGCAGCTTTCAAGCTAAATATTCAGCCGAACGCCTGAAAGCTGTGCAGATACCCATCATCGGATTTTTAGAAGCCTTGAGTGCTTTATCCTTAATTCTGGTGGGATCGTGGCAAATTCAGCAAAAAAATTTAACGGTAGCAGAGTTTTTTAGTTACCTCGCCGCCGCCGGGTTATTAATCGACCCCATTGGTCATGTCACCAACAACTACAACGAATTTAAGCAAGGTGAAGCCTCTGTAGACAGGATCTTTGAACTGATGGCGATGCAACCAACGGTGAAAGAAAAGCCCAAGGCGATCAACTTACCGCCAGTTTTGGGTAAGGTGGAATATCGTCACATAACATTTGCTTATAAACCAGGGGAATCAATCTTAAAAGATATTAGTTTATTAGCAATGCCAGGGGAAGCGATCGCGCTGATAGGTGCGTCTGGTGCTGGTAAAACCACCTTCGTTAATCTTCTCCCGCGCTTTTATGACCCCACAAATGGGGAAATCTTGATTGATGGTGTAAATATTCGGGATGTCTCTTTAGAGAGTTTGCGGCGACAAATTGGCATAGTTCCCCAAGAAACAATCATGTTTTCTGGGACTGTGGCTCAAAATATCGCTTTTGGAAAAGACTCATTTGACTTAGAAACAGTTGCAGCAGCAGCAAAAATTGCTAACGCCCACCAGTTTATTACCCAGTTACCAGAGGGATATCAAACTTGGGTAGGTGAGAGGGGTGTAAATTTATCTGGTGGACAAAGACAAAGAATTGCGATCGCCCGTGCTGTGTTGCTAAACCCACAAATTTTAATTTTAGATGAGGCCACATCAGCCTTAGATTCCGAGTCAGAAGCTTTGGTACAGGAAGCCTTAGAAAGACTCATGCAGCAAAGGACAGTATTTATTATTGCTCACCGTTTAAGTACAGTCAGAAAGTGCGATCGTATTTTAGTATTAGAACGAGGACAAATTGTAGAGTCAGGCACTCATGAAGAATTATTAGCCCTTGAGCGTCGTTATGCAAGGTTTTATACTCAGCAGTTTAGTCATTAGTCAATGGGGTAAAAGTTCCTCCCCTGCAACCCTACCTTCCTTCTCCTCCATCCAATTACGAATTACGAATTACCTCAACTTGCTTTTGCTGTTCCTGCAACCAAGCTTCAAATAATTCATTCAGTAGACGCGCCTTCATCGGATCATCTAGTTGGGCTGGGATAAACTTCTCCACTCGTACAATTACTAACCACTCTGCAATGCGGGCTGGGGATGAGATTTGACCAGGTTGACAATTACTAAGTATTTGTACCATTGCTGGATGAAGTGTATTCAGTTCCACAGGCCCCACTAAGCCACCTGTTTGAGCTTCTGGCCCTTGTGAATACTTCTGTGCTACATCTGCAAAAGACTGTTCTTTAGCTTGAATCCGAAAGTAGAGTTCTTGAGCTAGTCCAGCATCTTGAGTCCGGAGAAGGGAATAAATTACTTTATCTAGTTTTCCCTTTAACTGGAAAAAATGAGATTCTAGTTTGTTACCCCAAGTAACTTGCTTAAATTTCTCTAGTTTTAATTTACGAGAAATCATATTATCTAATTGCTCAGAAATCAAACCTTGTTGCGTCATCCATGCTTGAATATCAGCTGCTTGTGTTAACTGCCTTTCGGCATAAAAACGCTGTTTAGCTTGGGCTACTTCTTCAGGCTGACATTCTATCTCTACTATGGCCTCATCAATAATTAATTCCCTTAGTAATTGTGGCAGCAGTTGATAATTTGCTAGTAAGGGAATAATTTCACTAGCTTGGATTTGACGGTTGCCGATTTGAAGCACTTCAGTCATAATCTATTTGGTTTGGCTCTCTAGGGTGATAGATCCTGAGTTAGTATCCTGCACAGGATGGCTATATGACTCTTTTTCACAGTTTTAAGGTTTTAATAGCAAAAATATACTATTCATGTAAAGTTTACTCGAATACTATAAGTAATTTAACTGAAGAGTAAAAATAAACTTCTCACAAAAAACAGTAGGCGATCAAGAAGATGATTCACCTACTGCTTAGTATGGACTGAGTACCAAATTATAAACTTTCTAAATAACTCAAAAGATCCGCCATTTCTTGAGTATTAGGCTGAAATTTTGGCATTGGTGGTGTTTTACCACTAATGACTTGATCAATTAGTCGATACTTGGATTTGTGTTTAGAAACACCTTGCAAGCTTGGGCCTACTCGTCCATCTGCTTCTAAACCATGACAGCCAGCACAATTGATTTGAAAGATAGCGTGTCCTTGTATTTGGTCTCCTTGCAAAGCCAGAACACTCTTGACGTATGGGTCAGAGGCTTGAAGCATCTGAACACCAAAAATGCCCAAAAAGACTGCTAGCAGTGTCGCCAGAGCCAGTAAAGCGCACTGCTGAATCAGAGTTTCAGGTTTGGTAATCTGGTTATCCAAAAGTTGTGCTGTAAAAGTCTAGTTGTTTTCAAAAATTTTCATTTCCTACACATAGCTTAAAAGTTCTTGATGCTGACTGCAAGCATATCTGAGACTTTTTTGCTGACTGGTGATTGCCTAAAATGTTTGTAGAAAGCGGGATTCATCCCCAATTTGGTAAAATCATAAGCGGGAAATGAATGTTGAATAATCGTAAACAGGAGACTTAAAGTGGTTGAACCCTTGCTATCAGGTATTGTTCTTGGTTTGATTGTAGTTACCCTCGCTGGGTTATTTTACGCTGCCTATAAGCAATACAAGCGTCCCAATGAATTGGGTGGTTGATTTAGTGCTGTTATCGTAGCCCGTGCTGAGTTTTATTCAGTGCTGAGTGGGTTATAAGGTGGATGAGGAAGCAAGGGGAGGATCTTAATTTAAATACATAATTAATTAATCTCCTACCTTGCGGGTACTCCTAAGGAAAACGAGGAAAGTAGCCGTTATTCGGATCTCAATCCCCCTCATCCTCCTTATCTATAAGTTTGTGTAAACTGCGTGCATCTGAAAACTACACGCCGCTTTTTAAAGCAATTCGCAATTACGTTTTGTAACGGGGATTTGACCCCGACACAAAACTCTCTGCTTGTAGAGGCAGGGTAATTAACCCCCACTACCTTTATTAATGGCTAAGGCTAAGTAGGTCGGCGTAAATAATTATCTTTGGGATAAGGCAGGTGGCAGGGGGAACAAGGGTTTGAGCCTTATTTACTTTTTTCACACAGTTTGGTTTTATTATGCCGACTTACTTAACTCGACTTTATCCATTTTTTTCGCAACGTGATCGCTATCGCTAAAACCTTTGTGTAACAGTAGTTTTGCTTTTTTAACTTCATCGATAATCTATGACGTGGAAAAAGTATTTGCCAAAAAGCCAGGGTTTTTGCCGGATAAAGAAAACCGAGTTCTTAATTTTGGATAAAGTCGAGCTTAAGTGCTAATGACTATTGAGTCTGGAATTTTGATTATTGCCTAAATTAAATCTGACCGCTAAAGGCAGGCTTTACTTTGCGGTCAATGCGTTCCCCCAGGTCATCAGCAATAGTTAAATTATCCGGCTTGCATCGCTTGACATTTACTAATATTCCTTGCGCTCCTTCTGCTTCTAAATCTTCTACGTAGCCTTTGGTTGCTACTTTGGCATCAGTGGAATTGAGAAAAGGGCCAAAATAATAGGTGCAACGGGGATGTTGAGTTTCAATTTCTACCCACCAAGCCAAGCCAAGGCTATTGTAAGTATTAATTACGGTTTCTTTCAGGTTATGCCAAATTGTTGTCATGGTTGCCGCCAATTTATCAAAGTGGTACTGAATGTTAAATGTTTGGTATCGTCATTTATTCTGTTTACATTTCTTTATACTCTTTTACGCATAATTTTCAAAGAGGTTTTGGTAATTTATCTAGGTATAAAGTATTTACAGCACGTTGACGAAAAATCTCATACAGTGCCATTCCTGATGCTACAGAGGCATTTAGACTGGGGGTCTTACCCAGCAGGGGAATTGATACCAACACATCACACGATCGCTGTGTCAACATACTAAGACCTTCGCCTTCCGAGCCTACGACTAAAACGATAGGGCCACGGAAGCTGACGGTGTGGAGAGGTTCGCTACCATCTGCCGCAGTACCATAAATCCAAAAGCCGGCCTCTTTTAATTCTTCTAAGGTGCGACTGAGGTTAATTACTCTAGCTACAGGGAAGTTTTCTAAAGCACCTGCTGCGACTTTTACTACAGTAGATGTAATTCCGGATGCTCTTCTTTGAGGGATGATGAGACCTTGAGAGCCTATAGCCTCGGCAGTACGAATAATTGCACCCAGGTTATGGGGATCGGTGATGCCGTCAGCTACTACTATAACGGGATCATTTACTGACTTAGCCTGCTCTATCAATTCATGTAATTCGATGTATGAATAGGGAGCTATTTGTGCGGCGATTCCTTGGTGGTTGGCTTGGTCTGTGATTTGATCTAGCCGCTTGGGTTCTACTTCATCAATGACTGTACCGTTTTCTTTGGCTTTGAGAATTAAATTATGAAATCGGGGATCGTAACGCAGACGAGAAGTCACCCAAATGCGGTTGAGTTCCCGTTGATTTTCTAAAGCACTTAAGACTGGATGACGACCATAGATCATGTCGTTATCGCTATCTCTTTCTTCTATTGGTTTGGGAGATACCGATGGAGGAGTAAAGATACGGCGTGGATGTGGCTGATTCTCTACTTTTCTAGGACTGCGAGTCGAATTAGTCACAACACGCTTACCTTTAAGTTTGAGGACTGGCCCGCGATTAGCTTCGGGTGCAGTTTTGATTTTTTTAGGTTTATTGTTCATGGGAGTTTGGGATAGAACGCATGAATAGACATACCGATTCCTGAATACACTGAACCATTACGTAATGATTTTCCAATCATGGAGATTAAAGCGGTTATTTATTTCTCTAGATGGATTTTTTGCAATAGTTCGGTTAAACGTGGCAAATCGGTGAGATACAAGTAGCCAATTAAAGTTTCTAGACTAGTTGCTTGTTGATATATTTCGGGATTAACCCTTTTAGGTCGTCCTGTGGCGGCGTTACGGCCTCGCCGGACTATTTCTAATTCGGATGTTGTCAAGTAAGGAGTTAGCGATCGCAAATGTAGCGCCTGTGTTTCTGCTCTTACCTGTGCTACTACCAGTCTATGATAAGCTTCTGGCCTTTGTAGTGGTAGCAGGTAATACATTCTAGCATAAAGCTCGTAGATTGCATCCCCCAAATATGCTAAAGCTGCGGGGGAAATTTGCTGTATTTGCCCCTGAGAAATCTGTTGTGTAAATTGCGCTGTGTTTGCTAAGAGTAATTGATGCCAAGATGTATCCGTCAGGGGATCTTCATCTTTGCTATCTAAAAACTCTTCCTCCTTTGACTTCACAAATTAACTGTTCCTTATCGGGCTAAATATCTAAATATATGGTAAATATCTGCAAAAAATAGCTCTATTTTTTGAGAACTTTGCTGTGTTTATATACCCAGCATAATTAACACTATCAGAATTATTTACTAATTTTATCTTTTTGCCTGGGATTTTGCATGGATTGAGAATTGGACTTTGGGAATTGGGCATTGCGAAAAATCAATTCAAAATTCAATAACTGCGGCTTCCTATCTCCTGTTTATCCCAAGTACAAATACTTGCACAAACATATTTAAGGTAATAATTCCGTTATTTATAGCAATTTTTATTAGAGTGAGGTAAATCTAAATTTTCTTATCTGTCACCTGTCACCGTTCTCTTTCAGAGACGCTACCGCGAACGGCTGATGATCACGGCGGAAGCCTGTCACCTAATTTGGTGGCTTTTCCCTCTCCCACAGGGAGAGGTTATTGCCAGCCTGTAAAATTAAGCTATCCCATACATTATTCGGAATAGCTTAATTGCTTGATTCGGTCAAGCGATCACGACTGCTTGATGTTGTCTAGAGCTGCTTCAACAGAGGTTTGCAGCGAGAGAAACTTCTCTAAGCGCACAAGCTTGACCGTTTGAGTTACACGGGCATTGGTGACGATTTGCAAAGTTCCTTCGGCGGTTTGAGCTTGCTTGGCTAGCTGTACCAAAGCACCCAAGCCAGAACTATCAACAAAGTCAATTTGCGAAAGATCCAGAATAATGTGCTTTGGCCCTTCTTCAATTTTGTTGCCAAGAACCTTGCGAAATGTCGGTTCAGAAAAGGCATCTAACAAACCTGTGAGGCGGAATAGCTGATAATTATCCCGTGCTTCACGAGTACCTCTCAGGCTGACGGTTAGATTTAGTGGTTCAGCAATAATTCCCTCCTCATGGTTAAACTAAACGCTCAAGTATAGATGTTTTTTAGGCTTGTTGTCTACAGGTCTTTGGAGTAGTGAGTGCTGAGTAATGAGTAATGAGTAAGATTACCCGCTTGCGACTCTTGACTCGGAACTCGGAACTAACTTTTTCCCCAGTCTTTTTTTAACTCACTTCGGCTGTAGTTGCTTGACGTGCTGTTTGCATGGATTGGACGAACTGCTCAAACAAGTAATCAGCGTCGTGGGGGCCTGGACTGGCTTCTGGGTGGTACTGCACTGAGAAAATGGGTAGAGATTTGTGCCGTAATCCAGCGACAGTGCGATCGTTTAAGTTGAGGTGGCTAATTTCCACAACTGCCTCAGGTAAAGAATCTGGGTCGATCGCAAAGCTGTGGTTTTGGCTGGTAATTTCTATCCTTTGTGTTAATCCCGCAGGCTGATTTAAACCCCGATGCCCGAATTTTAGCTTAAAGGTTTCTGCTCCCAAGGCGTGACCGAGAATTTGGTGTCCCATACAAATGCCAAAAATGGGTTTTTGACTTTCGAGTAGGGTTTTAGCCGTAGCAATCCCTTCCGAGACTGCTGACGGATCACCAGGCCCATTCGAGAGGAAGATACCATCAGGATTGTATTTGAGAATTTCTGCTGCTGGTGTATCGGCAGGTACAACAATTACTCGACAACCATAACTAGCCAAACGACGTAAAATATTGCGTTTCACGCCAAAGTCTAGGGCGACAACCGTTAAGGATTCCTGGTTATTAACCGCAGTTTTTGGCTTAAATTCCCAAGCGGGGGTTGTGGGATCTGACCATTCGTAAACTTGGGGTGTGGTGACTTGCCGAACTAGATTTAAGCCTGCCATGTTAGGAGCTGCTTGTACCTGCTCTAATAACTCTGCTTCATCCAAAATTTCTGTAGAGATCCCACCGTTCATTGCTCCATACATCCGAATTTTGCGGGTAAGGGCGCGGGTATCTAGGCCGTAGATACCTGGAATGTGGTGTTGTTGGAGGTAGTCAGGTAGGGATTGTGTCGATCGCCAGTTGCTGGGTTTATGACAAATATTACGGGCGATCGCACCGCGTATTTGTGGTTTGTCCGATTCTTCGTCTTCGGGATTAACGCCAGTATTGCCCAACTCAGGATAGGTGAATACGACAATTTGGCCGCAGTAACTGGGATCAGTCAAGACTTCTTGATATCCAGTCATACCAGTGTTAAACACGACTTCTCCGATTGTGGTTGCCGTCGCACCAAAAGACCAGCCACGGTAAGCAGTTCCATCTGCTAAGACAAGTAGAGCAGGTATTGCGTCAGACAGGGGCATAAGCGATAAATAGGGGGATTGGGGATTGGGAATTGGGGATTGGGAACTGGGCATTGGCTATTTCCTCTTTTTTGCCCCTCTGCTGCTTCCTAGTGTCTTGTTAATAGTGAGCAGTCTTGAGTCCCCAATTTAGTTAATACTGCGACTGTTAATTATCCCATGAGTTGGCGAATGGAACCTTACCAAGGAAATTAATTAAAAATTAAAATGAAGTAATAATTCTGAAATTCTGGGTTTTAAATTCTTCATTGGGAAATTAAATCTACAATGGGAATCGGTGGCAGGAGTCCTGGGACAGTTAAAATCAAAATTAATTATGCTTCAGCCCTTTTTTTCTCGTGCAACCCTAATTGTTCTCTCTGGTGCGATCGCAGTTGTGAGTGTTGGTTGTAGTGCAGGTAAGCCAAAGACGGGTATTCTTCGCAATCAACAGTCTGTAGTGACTGATGATTTAGCCGTAGTACAATCTTCTGTTGAAACTACGCCAGCACCAAATATGCCAGCATCAATAGACCTGCCATCATCGGTCTTAGAACCTAGTCCTTTTGAACTGGGATTAGATAAGGCAGCAGGTGCGACTAGTATCAGTCAATCGGCGCAATCACCAGATGATTGGTATTTGGTGGCGAGTCAGTATCATGATGCGATCGCTTTGATGCAGAAAGTCAAACGGCCAAGCTCAGAGTTTGCGATCGCGCAAACGAAAATTTCTGAGTACGAAGGACACATGAAGTATGCTATTAGGCAAGCTAATACTGTGGTTCGTCCATCGCCTAAGTCGGTAGCTGTAGCGTCTCAAAAGCAAAAGGTGGCTGTTTCTCGTCCGTCCTCGCCCCCACCTGAGACTTCAACATCATCCCGATTTACTATTCCTGTTCCTCCCCCCGGAACGACAGAACTACCACCAGAACCAAGGAATTTTCCGTTATCAGCCGCTATTTCCCCAGAAAAAGTATATTCTGCCCCCATTAGACGGCGGGTTGGGGGTACGCCTGTAGTGAGTGTGACTTTTAATGGTCAACAGCAATTTGACATGATTGTTGATACAGGCGCAAGTGGAACTGTGATTACCCAAGAAATGGCGCGTGCTTTGGGAGTTGTGGCGGTGGGGAAAGCTAAAGCTAACACCGCTAGTTCTAAGGCTGTGGAATTTGCGATTGGTTATCTGGATTCGATGACTTTGGCGGGTGTGAGAGTGAATCGCGTTCCTGTGGCGATCGCTGGGACAGAACTGGAAACAGGGTTACTGGGACACGACTTTTTTGGTAATTATGATGTCACCATTAAACGCAACGTGGTAGAGTTCCGCCCACAATCGCACTCAGATGCTAATTCTGTAGGAATTCAACTAACTGTGCCAACTTTGCCCACGCAATACCAGTCTGTAGAATCTCCTTAGCCACTGTTACACCTTGGGCATGATCCATCAATGGGATCGCACCGGCTACTTGTAGTGCTAATGAAGCATTGAGGGCTACAGCATCTTGTTGTGCTTGAGTTCCTTTCCCCTGTAGCACCGCCTTTAAAATCACAGCGTTTTCTTGGACATCGCCACCTTTGAGGGCTGTAATCGGTGCTGGTGTGACACCTACCTCTTGGGGGTTGACTGTAGTCAACTTGACTTCACCATCAGATAACACCGCCAAATCTGTTAAATCACCTAACCCAGCCTCATCAAGTCTTTCTCTTCCGTGGAGGACAATCGCCTTTTCTTTACCCAAATTGTGTAAAGCTTGGGCAACAGTTTCTAGAAGTTTGGGTGTAAATAACCCTACGACTTGCCCAGTCGGACGCAGAGGGTTTACCAAAGGGCCTAGCAAATTAAACACCGTGCGGATTCTTAAAGTCCGGCGCAATTGTGCCACTGCTTTGAGTGCGGGATGCCAACCGGGGGCAAACAAGAAAGTGATCCCGATTTCTGGGAGTGCCGCTTGGACTTTTTCGCTATCAGCACCTAAATTCACACCTAAAGCTTCTAAGACATCAGCACTACCTGTCAAACTCGATGCAGAACGATTACCATGCTTGGCGACAGGTACACCATAAGCAGCCACGACAAAAGCCACGGCTGTCGAAATATTGAAAGTTGAAGAACCATCTCCACCAGTACCACAAGTATCGATAATAGTGCTGAGTGTGGGGGAAGTTTTCCCAGTCCCCATTTTCGATTGAGATTGTAAGACTTCCGCCATACCTGTTAACTCGTCGGCACAAACACCTTTAAAGTTGAGTGCTGTTAAGATTGCGCCAGATAATTCTGGGGGGACTGCTTGAGTCAGCCAACCTTGCATTAATTCGGCAGCTTGGGTACGACTGAGGGATTGACCATCAATTAACTGTTGCAGGAGAAGATACCAGCTGGTTGAGGATTCCGGGGAGGCGTTAGCAGAAGTTGTCATATTAAATTAATAACTGTTAGGGATAATTACATCAATTGTGTATGGCAGTTATCCTACCGAAAAATTGGCCGAGATCAAAGTTAAGTCAAAATATCAAATTGTAATTGTAAAGCTGATTTGTTAATGCTATTTTTATTGACGCTTTTCTCACTATTGAGTTTAATTTCATAGTTATTAATGAATAGCTCTTTGCCCTTGGCTGCTCGCCCTTGCTTATAGTTATTCATACCATATTGTAATTCCCATTCGTAAATATGGGCATATTTAAAGTTATCTCTAATTTGTGGTGAATCATCATAAGTGATTAACCATTTATGGGGACATGGTTGTAAAATTTCAGCAAATCTGTGATGGTCAAAAGATGTATGTAAATCACCATCTTTGCCATATAGTTTAGATTTGGTAGCACTAAAATATGGCGGATCTAAAAATAAAAATACATTTTCATTCTCTGCATTTATTAATTTGCTGTAATCCAAATTAGTAATTTTAATATCTGGGGTTAAAATACTTGCTAATTTTCCTAAACGTTCTATAGAAGAATAAGTAAACCTTTTATGAAAAGCTTCTTGAGAAAATCCCCCTGATTCTACAGTTCCTGAGAAGGTAATTCTATTGAGTACGAAAAAGCGGACGGCTCTTTCTAAATCAGATAAACTATTAACATCAACACTCGTTAATTCTGTAAATAATAATTTACCATCTGTATATTTATCTTTAATTTGATGCACTTCTGCAACTAATCGAGATATATCAGATTGAGCAATTTTCCAGAATAGGAATAATTCTTGATTTAAATCATTAATCCAAAACTTCAGATGAGGCAACTTTTGTTTTAAGTAAATAAAGACTGAACCACCGCCTATAAATGGTTCTCGAAATTCAGCAAAACTTTCTGGTAGGTATTCAATTATCTGATTGATGGCTTTTGATTTACCGCCAGGATATCGGAGAGGGCTTTTAAGCATATATTTACAAATATTCAAATAAATGTATATTAATTTTATTGGTGTTTAAATACTTTATATGTCTCGTTCTGCTCCCTACCAACCTTTGTTGTTACGTATCCTGCATGGTGTAAGTGGCATTTTAGCGATCGCTGCCATGATTACAGGATTTCTGGTTTACAATACCTTCGATGGCAGATTTGGTAAAATCCTCATTCCTCGCATCGATGCCATTATAGATATTCACGGTACATTTGCAGTTTTTTTCTTGGTGGTTTTCCCGGCGATCGCCCTCTATAGTTTTCATGCGGGAAATAAACGACTATTACAACAAGATTCCTTACAAAACTTAACTCAGATAGGTAGACCGATTTGGTGGGTAAGTTTGCAGAGAATTACTAATACTTTGATGTTGATAGCCTCTGTTTTTGCTTTAATTTCTGGCAGAATGATGAAGGGAGAATGGCTGCCTACCGGAGAGTTAAATCACAGTTGGTATTATCTGCATTTGATTGCTTGGGTTGTGATGCTTTGCTGTTTAGCTATTCATGTTTTGATGTCTAGTAAAGTGGGTGGTTTACCTTTATTAATCTCAATGTTTTTGTTGAAGGTACGCGCAGAAGATACCCCTATTCATTGGTTGAATAGTTTGCGTAGTTGGTGGGGTAATTTCTCGGCTAATTTGGGGATACAGAATAATTTACTTTTGAGGGTTGTAGAGGTAATGGTTTTAGGGGGAATGATTGCGGCGGTTATTTTACCTTTACTTGCTGGTGGTTGAACATAATATTTTTAAACTCAGAGTGGCGCAGAGAGTTTATGAAAAGTTAATTTATAGAAAAGTACAGGAGGATTTGCAGTTTTTGGTGATTGAATCAAAAAAAGTAAATATACATAAATAATGATATTTAATTTGAGATTTTTAATTTTACATAGTCTCAAAGGGCAAAAGTAAAAACCTTTATCTATAAGATTTTTACTTATTTCATAGGATGTGCGGGCAATAATTCACTAAGCCAATTTTCTATTTGTAATCGCAAACGATAGCCAGGAACATCTTTTTTATTCGCCAGGACAGGTAATTGAGTCAGGGCGCGACGGTAGTCAGCGATCGCACAATTCCAATCACCCCAAATATGATAAGTTCTAGCCCTTTCAGCCCAAATATGGCCTTCTAGCTGACCAAATAGCAACGCATTATCAAAATTCTCAATTGCCTGGTCGTATTGTCCCAAATCGCGTAAAGTAATCCCACGGTTAATCCAGGCTCTTACATGGCCTGGATGAAAATCAATGGCGCAATCATAGTCAGCCAGTGCAGCCATTAATTCCCCACAAGCAGCATAATAATTGGCGCGATTATTGTAAGCACTAGCCAAATGAGGATTTAATTGCAGTGCTTTGTTGTAGTCGCGGAGTGCTTTGTGCAGTTCTCCACTTTGGAAGTAAATTAACCCCCGGTTGTTGTAATCCACAGCATTGTGTGGATGGCGTTTAATTAATTCGGTTAAAAGAGCGATCGCTTCAGTATAATTCCCCTGTTGAGCTGCACTCAAAGCGCAAGAACGTAAGTAACTGTCACCATTAGCCCCGTTTTCTTGATCAGGAAATGTATTATTAACAACAGAATGATAACAGTTATTTTGCTGTTCTCCAGCAGCTAGAAATGGTTGAATATTCATGTTTTTGCCTAAATGCTCCTTGAAATCAAGTTGGAATTGTTACTGTTGCGGTCGCGGTGATTGTGTGTCACTTGTGCAGGTGTCTATAATTACTTATTTACAATGACCAAATCACATTTCAGGAACTGCAACCAGTAAAAAACACACTTCATACAGACAATTAATGCTCTAACCTAGTTACAGATACTTCTTCCCCAGGTTAAATTCCTGAAACGAAGCATCAAATATTAATCTCTACGAACATTCCAGGAGTTAGAGAGACAAATTGGTAAAATGCCAAAGGCAGACAAGGTAAAATTTTTTTCCTAGTCCCCAGTCCCCAGTCCCCAGTCCCCAGTCCTATTTCTCATGACAACAATGACTTACCAAAATGCACCTGATTTAGCGGCTGATGATTATGTTGTGATTGGTCTAGCAACCTGCTTCATCAAAGAAGATGGAGAAGTTCATGAAGTCGAAGTCCTAGAACCCATCCCTTCAGCAGCTTTAGAAGCAATTTTCAAAGGTATTCCCACGTCCTATAAATTAGCTTGTGCAACCAATGTCGGTGCAGTCGTAAACGATGAACAGCCAACTTTCCCCACAGGGTTTCCTGATTCGGCTCAATTTGCAGATGAATTTGTGTCACGGGTATTTGCAGCAGCTCGCACTTACAAGCGGCGTGAAAGCGCACAAGCTTTGATCCCCGTAGGTTCAACCTACGCTGATTTTCAATATTCCGTAGATCGTAAGCGCATACTAAACGCCGCTAGATTAGTAACAAAAGAAGATAATGTGAAACAGCATTCTCACACTCACAAAGTTCTTTAGTCTCAGGTAGCTATGTTGAAACTGTATGGCGGTGCGCGTAGTCGGGCTACGATCGTGCAATGGTATTTAGAGGAACTAGAAGTTCCCTACGAGTTTGTCATGCTAGATATGCAGGCGGGAGAACATCTCCAGCCTGAATTCTTGAAAATTAACCCCATCGGCAAAGTACCAGCCATAGTAGATGGAGACTTTGTGCTATGGGAATCCGGGGCAATTTTACTTTATCTGGCCGATAAGTATGGCAAACACCCAGTTTCGCCACAGGAGCAGGCGATCATTAATCAATGGGTACTATTTGCAAATGCTACTTTGGGGAATGGTATTTTTCTCGAAGCCAATCGGGAACGGGAAACACCCCGGTTGTTGAATCCCTTGAATGAAATTTTTGCCCGACAACCTTTTTTACTAGGAGAGGAATTCAGCGTTGCTGATGTCGCGGTGGGGTCTCTCTTGGCTTACATTCCCATAATGCTGAAGCTGGATTTGAGTGCTTACCCAGCAGTTGAGCAATATATCCAGCGCATGATAGAAAGGCCAGCATATCAAAAAGCGATCGCCACGAGGAGTAATTCGTAACGATGCTCCCCCTCGCTTCGCTCTAAGCGCAGCTATGCCGCAGGCTTTACGTAATTCGTGTGTGCTTGATGGCTCAGGACAAATGAAGAACCCCACCCCGCTTGCGGGGTCTACCGTGTATACACAAGTTATCAAATCACTATCAGTCCTCGAATTACCCCACCCTAACCCTAGGGCTGTTTCATTTCTTAAAAGACTCTAATTTACAAGCGGATCAGTCAAAAATTCATTAGTCCGTAACAGTAGAATTGCCTACGAGATTCTACGATAAAATTTTTGTATTAAATTATACTAAAATAATACTTTTAAAACTTAGCTATACCTGTGGTTCTAGCCACCAAAGATCAGCATCTTGACCTTGACCGCGCCAATTAAATTGGCAATCCAGCGATGAATCGGTACATCTTGCCCACCCATCAACACCGTTTTTTGGTATGGTGGCTCTGGATAACGAATTGTGTTTTGCCAATAACGTTTGTCCTATATAGCCGTGTAGACTGTAGCGATCGCCTACATCTGAGTGTTACGCCAGCGCACCATTTTGGAGAAACCAAGCCAGTTTGTAGGGAGCGTCACATATCATAGCGAAAATTTCAGGTAATTTATTCGTGATTTCTCAATTTTGTCAGTTTTAAGGTTTATGTTAGATTTAAAATCTTTTTTATAATCAAGACAGAAATCTTTGTATCTACCAAAGGTTCTTATTTATCCTTAATCAGTAGTAATAATTTTTTAAGAATGCCGAGGATTCTTGTCATAGACGATGACCCAGCAATTTCAGAACTCGTTGCCGTCAACTTGGAAATGGCTGGCTACGATGTGAGTCAAGCCGAAGATGGAATTAAAGGTCAAGCCCTAGCTCTCCAGCTACAACCAGACTTGATCATGCTTGATCTCATGTTACCAAGGGTAGATGGTTTTACAGTTTGCCAGCGTCTGCGCCGAGACGAACGCACAGCCGAAATACCCGTTTTGATGCTGACTGCCCTCAGTCAAACTCAAGATAAGGTAGAAGGCTTTAATGCCGGGGCTGATGACTATCTGACCAAGCCCTTTGAGGTGGAAGAGATGCTGGCACGAGTGCGAGCATTATTGCGGCGTACTGACCGCATTCCCCAAGCAGCAAAGCACAGCGAAATTTTGAACTATGGGTCTCTGACTCTAGTTCCAGAGCGATTTGAGGCTATCTGGTTTCATCAAACCGTGAAACTCACTCATTTGGAATTTGAACTGCTGCACTGTTTGCTGCAACGTCATGGTCAAACTGTGTCCCCTAGCGAAATCCTCAGAGAAGTTTGGGGCTACGATCCTGATGATGATATCGAAACTATTCGCGTGCATATCCGGCATTTGCGGACAAAGTTAGAACCAGATCCCCGCCATCCTCGCTATATCAAAACCGTGTATGGTGCGGGATACTGCCTGGAATTGCCTAGTATTCCACCATCAAATGAGGGTGCTACCACATCAGTAGTTGAGTGAAATCTTGCTCAAGTCCCTTAATGATGGGACACACTGAGGAAGATACAGTTTGCAATGTAGGGTATCACAGGAAATTCTACTCTTCAAGCAGTCGCGCTGCGCGTGTCTAGATTTCGCTTCGCTAATTTACCCTACAGGTAAGCTTTGCCCGCAAATTGACATGACACATACATCGCTACAAATCAACGCTAAACTTTCCTAAAATAAATAGCACTCCCTGTTGGCAGAATCTAGGGAGTGCTATTTAAATAGTGCTGAGTTTTGAGTGCTGAGTGCTGAGTTTTGAGATGCGAGTTGTGAGTGCTGAGTTTTGAGCCAGGGTAAACTCACTCGTTACTCATAACGTATAACGTTTCCTAATGACATGAGGTAGATAATATTTCCCTCCTCGCCTCCGGGGATAGGGTTCTTTTACTCATTACTCATTACTCAGCACTCAGCACTCAGCACTCAGCACTCAGCACTCAGCACTCATTACTCCTGATTAGGGTGCTAAAGCGTTACCGCGAATTAAGCTACCAATTGTCTTGGCGGTGATTTTTAACTGGGTAAATGGGTTAGCGGGAACGACTGTTTTATACAGATAGCTATCAAAGGTGAGTTTTTGTACATCCAAGTCACCACACATTTCTACAAATGCTTCGCGGGTAGCATCGGAACGATAGAAGACTGTTTGTAGAATGTCTAACACTTTGTAAGTCAGACCGTATTTTTTATCCCAACGTTGGATATAAAGCTTGATTTCGTTCTCTGTAGGAATACGACTACCATTTTGGGAAATTTCCACAATGGTTTCTGCACACATCCGTCCAGATTTAGCTGCAAAGTAAATACCTTCACCGGAAGACTTGGTAACGTAGCCAGCAGCATCTCCGACTAAAGCAATACGACCAACTACACGCCGGGGACGGGGATGTTCGGGAATGGGGTGGGCTTCTACTTTGATGATTTTACCACCTGCTAGTTTTTCGCTGGCACGGGCGCGGATACCAGCTTGTAACTGTTTGATACTGGCTTTGTTGACGTGCATTGTGCCAGTACCGACGGCTACGTGGTCATATTTGGGGAAAACCCAAGCGTAGAAGTCTGTCGAAACGTCATTACCGACATACATTTCGGCCAGGTCATTGTAGTATGCCATTTTATCTTGGGGTAAGCGAATCCGCTCTTGAAACGCGATCGCATAGTTATAATCCCCTGCATCCATTTCTTTGGCAATGCGGGAATTTGCCCCATCTGCTCCGATAATTAAATCCACCTTCAGGGTTTTGGTAACGCCTTGTAAACCCCCATCACTATGATCAACATAGTGAATAGTATATGGATCGGTGTTATTTGATGGTATATCTACTTTATGAACAGTGGCATTAATTAAATTAGCCCCCAGTTTTGCCGCCCGATCCCGCAAGAAGCCATCTAGCACTTCGCGGCGGCACATTCCTATATATTCATCTTGTTTTATTAAATTGATATCAACCTCACGATTGGAAGGTGAAATCATTTTCATCTTCCGCACCTGGCGATCAATAATCTCTGGTGGTAAATCAAACTCACTTACCATACACAGAGGTATAGCACCTCCGCAGGGCTTGGCGTTATCTAGCTTACGCTCGAATAGATAGGTCTCAATCCCAGCCTTTGCTAGTGTTTCAGCAGCAGAGGAACCAGCTGGGCCTGATCCAACAACAGCAACCCGTAGTGTCAAAGGTTTTCTCCCAATCTTCACATTTACCGAAAGCATCGTACCACGGTCTTTTGGCTGATTTCTCGCTCTACCTCTAGGTTTTGACAGAAATGCAACATTCCTTAATATTTCGACACGGTAACTCAGTGCGGGACTAGGGACTAGGGAGAAGAACTAATGACTAATGACTAAATATTTTTAATCTAAGTGCAACAAGATATGGTATATATTAAATTACGGTAAGCCTAGCAATAAGCCGTAGTTAGAGTGGCAGAGGTACAGCACTTGTGGGCATAGTAGTTGAGAATGTATCCAAGCAGTTCGGAAGTTTTCAAGCTGTCGATCAAGTCAGCTTAGAAATCGACAGTGGCTCATTAGTAGCTTTATTAGGCCCATCGGGGTCTGGTAAGTCTACGCTGCTCCGTTTAATAGCTGGTTTAGAAATGCCAGATAGCGGCAAAATTTTGCTTACAGGTCAGGATGCCACAAATCAGAGTGTGCAAGATCGGAATATTGGGTTTGTGTTTCAGCACTATGCTCTATTTAAGCATCTGACAGTCCGGCAAAATATTGCTTTTGGTTTAGAAATTCGCAAGACCCCCGCTAAAAAAGTGAAAGGTCGAGTAGAACAGTTGCTAGAATTGGTGCAATTAAGTGGATTAGGCGATCGCTATCCGTCACAACTGTCTGGTGGTCAAAGACAGCGCGTGGCTTTAGCCAGAGCATTAGCCGTAGAACCCAGTGTATTACTATTAGATGAACCCTTTGGGGCATTGGATGCCAAAGTTCGCAAAGATTTGCGTGCCTGGTTACGTCGCCTCCATGATGAAGTTCATGTAACAACTGTCTTTGTCACCCACGACCAAGAAGAAGCGATGGAAGTTTCCGATGAAGTTGTGGTGATGAACCAAGGACGTGTAGAACAAGTGGGGACACCGGCAGAAATTTACGATAATCCCGCCAGTGCTTTTGTCATGAGTTTTATCGGCCCCGTGAACGTGTTACCCAGCACATCGAAGATTTTCCAAAGCAGTGGGTTTGATTCGTCACACCCTGATGTATTTTTACGCCCCCAAGATGTAGTCATTGAAAAGCAAGCCAATGGTACTACTGCACCTGCGACAGTCAGTCGCTTAATCCACTTGGGTTGGGAAATTCAGGTAGAGTTGACCTTAGATGATGGTCAAGTTGTAAATGCTCACTTGACGCGCGATCGCTTTAACGAATTACAGTTAGAAGCACAGCAGAAAGTATATGTCAAACCCAAGGATGCTAAATCCTTCCCCTTGTACTATTCCATATAGATTAAACATCCCCAAAAAAAGTAGAGACGTAGCAATGCTACGTCTCTACAAGGTTTCTGGATAACGCATATTTCATTTCTGGAGATGTCTATTCGGTTGTGTCTGGTAACTTAACCCCAAACCTCTAATTTTCTATTCAGTAAAAAATATTTTATTGCTGCCACCTAAATTGGGTGTACGGACAATAGTGACATTAAGATTGAACATGGATTTACATAACTATATGAGTTTATAAGTATATACTTAATAATACATCTTAACATTTATCAATACTTCATATTGTTTCAGCTTGTAATTTTAAAGGTAAGAAAAATTTCTAGTGTGCGATTTTTAAAGTTGTCTATGCTACCCTTCTCGCCCAAATAGGTAATGGTAGAATTACTGCACACTAACTAAAAAACATATTGAATTGGTCAGCAAGTGACCGTGATTACACAGGTACTTGGCTGCAATAACTCTTGAATTTGTCAGACAATAACAAGAGTGCTAAGTATTTTAGGCAGCAACCAAGAAATATTAGTGGTGTGAATAACTCAACGTATCATCAATGAAAAATTTCCTTAGTAAACATTCGTAAACTAAGAAATTTTTAAATAATATTACATAGTGGTAGAGAGGTAAGGAACACTGTTATAAATAGCAAGCAAATATAAAAAACTATTAAGTATAACCAACTTAAAGTTATTGGTATGAGACAAGCGTCACTCTAATTCTTAAGTAAACACTAATCACACAATTTTTTTGGAGAACCCATTAAAGAAAGTTATAGCTATTAAAAAATAGTTGTGATATTTACAAGTAGAAAAACGAGTTAATTATCATTTACCCCTGAAAATTCATTTATGAAGTCATGCAACATTGGCTGATAGATTATGCTGACTTGAAAATATTTAGCATTATCTTAAGGCAGTAAATAAATCAGACAAAAGTGCTACATATAGGGCAATTTTGCTTTGTTTTGGGAGATAGATTATTCATGATTTTCACTATGAACAACGTAATAAAAAAAAGCCAAAAAATAACTTAGCATTCACGTTAAGCTATAAAATTTTGATATCCAGTTACAAACTTGAATAACGGCATCAACGAGGACACAAAAATGAGTCAAATTATTCATCTAAATAGATTAATTGCCTTCACTGCTATTGCTTGTATATCTATGTTTAATGGCAAGCAGTTACACGTCAATGCGGAAGAAGTACCTAATACTCCTCAAGCAACAACCACCCAAAAGATTTGCTCTTTAGATCCTGTCGAGGATTTGTTACCAGCTCTACCCAATCAAAAAACCAGTTCGCTGTTTTCTTACCTTGCAGAACAAGGTTTTTCACGTAGTGAAGATGGGTCTTGGGTGTGCTATGTAAATGATCCTAACAAAGAGGGACGCTACTACACATTGTTTAAAGTTAAAGAGCAGGGCGGCAAGTTAATTGGTAGTTCTTTCTTAGATAATAGCAGTCTGATTTTAGGGCAAGATAGCCGCAGTTTAGACTTCTTTATGACTCTGATTGAGCGTCACACTAATGTCACGCAGGAAAATAAACCAAGTATACGCAGATATTTAGAAGCTTTTATCACTCTAGTCAAGGATGAAAAAATCAAACCCTCTCGTCGTGGTTTTCTCTTTGATCAGCCAAACCGCGCATTAATTATGTACCACCCACTAACAACAGGAGGACTCAAAGGAACAGCAATTACTATTAATATCCAATTACCTAAAAATATCAGTTCTTCTTCCCCTCAAAACTGATTATCTATATCTCACACTGAGATTTCCCAGCCTCATTAACATTAATTGCTCCTACCAAGCATTCAAATATTCTGTGTCATCTACCGGAGAAGGGTCTTGTTGAAATCGACTATCAAAAATATCACACTTGTCTGTTCGTCTTTAGTCACCGCACTGATTCTTAGCCAGACAGCTAATGCACAGCAGCAAGGACTAAATGTGGGTGCGCCGGTAAAGATTCCACAAGGACTAGAAAAACAGTATTTGCAGTATCAGCTGCAAAATAACGGTGCTGGTTTGCGTCAAATGCGAGTTATGCCTGCATGTGTTGTAGGCGAGGGTTTGCGCTGTGGTAAAACTGGGACGGTACTAGAGAAAATTATCGAGTCTAACGGTGGGCTAACTTATCAACAGATGTTGATGAAAGCAGCTGGTGGGGAAGATAACTTCAATAAATTTGCGACTTATTACGGTAACAATCGCAATCTGATGGAACAACCCATACCATATACATCCCTTTGGAGGAACGGGTCTAACCGCTTTCTTGATTCAGTCACATACACTTTGGGAGAGCCTCTGAGTCGTAATCGTGTAGCAGGTCTAGGAGATGTCACTAGCAAGTTCTATTGGTCGCCATTAAGAGGGCAAGATCCTTATAGAGCGTTTGCGGACATGAAATATGCCTTTGGGCGTGTCATGGTAGAAGAGGCAGCCAAAATTCCTGATCTCAAGCAACAGATAATTCAGATGAATCTAGAGCCTGAGGTGATGAGATTTTATCAGAACAACATTGCCAGAGCCATCAGTGCAATGAATGGGGGAAGAGATGAAGAATTCAAAGCAAGTATTTTGAGGCTACTTTCACAACCCTACTCTCAAGTAGACATCAATAATGGTGACTACGGACGTGTAGTTCTTGATGAGATGCCAGGCGGTTTAGTTGATTCAGGTGACGTGCTAACAGGTAATATATTTGATGATTCAGTCATAGAACCATTAGGCAATGTAATAACCGATGACATATCAGTCCTTGATGGCTCTCAATACTTTTCAACTGCATCAGATGGTTTTGGTGGAATTCTTCCCTGGTTAGTACCTCTTGCATTATTAGCGTTATTACTGGGATCAATTGGGGATCGAAATGGTTCATCAAGTCGTGCTGTTGCTCAGTCTGTTCCTGAAATTCCTGGGATACCAACACCACAACTTCCCGATAATGTATGCCCTGATTTGAATATTGGTGGTGGTGGTTCTGGGAATAGTGGTCAAGTGGGTGAAGTTCAATGTGATATTCCCATTACCCAGCCTCCAGAGGTGAAGAAGGTAGTAGAACCTTCTGTTTTGAAAGCCATGATTTTATTAACTTTAATCTTGTGCCTAGTCAATTACAAAAAAAGGCGTAGACAACAGTTAACGTAAAAATCTGATCTAGAATTTTTAGACCGCGTGGAAATGAACTTGATTTGATGAGTGTCTCTTGAAAATATATAAATATTTGAAGACAATATTAACTTAAAATTATGAGTAGAGAAAAAGTACAATAAGAGTTTAATAAAAATCCCTCAGTAGTCAGCTGAGAGATTACACGTTTTATTACTTTTCACACGAAATTTATCCCACTTCCATAGCATACCTATACTTTTCAAAATAAGTGTGCCAAAATGCCTATTGGTCATTAGTTATTCCCCTGTGTCATCGTTCAACTGACGCGGCTCGACTGAGCTTCCCTGCGGGGCGCGTCACAGCGTTTCCCCAGTCCCTAGGAGTTATTTAATTAATTTTGACTTTTGACTTGATTTATCCCCAGTCCCCAATGACCTGGCTACCTGCACCCAAAGATTTAAATTTATTACCAGATGAGGTTCATATTTGGCGATTTCGTCTTGGTGGAACAGAGTCAGAGTTGGAGCATTTAGCATTAACCCTATCTAGCGATGAACTGACTCGCGCTAACAGATTTTATTTTCCTGAACATCGGCAGCGTTTTATTGCCGGGCGTGGTATTCTCAGGAGGATATTAGGCAGCTATTTGGGAATTGACCCAGAACAAGTCAAATTTGATTATGAAGCCCGTGGTAAACCAGTGTTAGCAGAGGGTTTACAGCACAGTGGTTTATTATTTAACCTGTCGCATTCCCAAAATTTAGCTTTGTGTGCGGTGAATTATACTCGTCAAATTGGTGTAGATTTAGAGTGTATTCGCCCGATGTCCGATGTTGAAGCGTTAGCTCAAAGGTTTTTTCTAGCAAAAGAATATGATTTAATGCGATCGCTACCTGACGATCAAAAACAAAAAGTTTTTTTCCGTTACTGGACTTGTAAAGAAGCTTATTTAAAAGCCACTGGTGATGGACTAGCACAATTAGAGCAGATTGAGATAGCACTAACTCCCACAGAACCAGCTAGGTTACAGACATCGCCAGCTTGGAGTCTCATAGAGCTAGTGCCTGATTATAATTATCTTGCTGCTCTTGCTGTGGCGGGTTGTGGCTGGGAGCTAAAATGTTGGCAATATTAACCATCTAAGCCGTTTCCCCGAATCAGCCGACTGTCATTTTTATTAACGTCCAATAGCAGCATACCTAAAATTACGCCTATTTTCTGCTCGTCTTTGGTTGAAATTCATTATACCCAATCAGCGATAAAGCGTATCAACCGCAGTAGGAGCAATTTGTCCCATAGCTAACATCAATTTCATCAAACCTTCCATAAGCGGATTGTGATTGACAATAATTTGGGTGTGCTTGCCTTTGATTGCGCGTATTACCGCATTTGCTACACCTTTAGGCGTACTCATACCTGCTAGTTTGGGTGCAGATACACACGGATCAATAGTCATACCAGTTTCAGAAATATATCCTGGGCAAACGACGGAAATATTCACATCGCGGCCAGCTAACTCTTGACGGACGGCATCAGCCCACATAATCAAACCTGCTTTACTGGCGGAATAAATGCTATTAAAAGCAACACCTTTCTTACCGGCCAGCGAAGCAATGTTAACAATGCGGCCGCTACCTCGTTCCATCATGTTGGGGAGCAATAAACGAGTTAATTCCATAGCAGCCAATAGATTAGTTTTGAAGACAGACTGAATTTCTGATAGCGAATAATCTGCAAAAGCACTATTAATTTCTATGCCAGCATTGTTGATTAAAATATCAACATGGCCGACAATTGCGTGAACCTGCTGAATTAGAGATGATAATTGTGCTACATTGGTGATATCGAAGGGAATAGGGATAGCCCGACCACCTGCGGCATTGATTGTTTGACAAGTTGGCTCTAATCCTGAAGGGAAACGAGAAACACACACTACTGTTGCCTGCTCTTTAGCCAGAGCGTGAGCAATGTGTAAACCAAGACCGCGAGAGGCATCGGTCAAAAGCACTGTCTTACCTGTGAGAGTTGTCATTATAACCTGCTAGTACCTGTATTCTGATTGGCAGGATTCACGCATGATACAGTTGGTAAACTCTGTGCAGCCTAATTCAGACAGAGACACATACAGTTCAAACCATCAGAACAACTACCCACCCATCTACAACTAAATGCGATAAAGACAGCTACACTTCATACTTGCTTAGAGAACTTAAGCTGGGAGACTGCACTCATGTGGCAGAAAATTTAGGAGAATAGACCTATAACAGTGTTGATCGCCTTCTGTTGCAGAACAGGCATACAGTCAAGGATTTGTTCAATGAGGTTTAACTTTATATCAACTTCATTTATAGCATTTATTTTATGAAGCTAGTGTTAATAGCAAACTATTTATAGGTGACAGGGGACAGGTGACAGGGGACAGGGAGTAGTGTTAGACAATCACAAGAAAAACCCAGCCTCTCAAAGAAACTGGGTCGTGGACGCATAAAATTTAATTTTTTTTAACCTCTCCGCGTACCTCCGCGCTACTTTGCGTTTAAACTCGCCTAAGCCAGAGTCAAAAAACCACTCTGAAGTAAATACGCAATGTAGGTCATGAATAACTTAGAATCAATTGGCGCACAAGCAACATCACTACCAGCCAAAGCCTTCACAGTTTCTTCACAGCTAATATGAGGTCTTCTAGCTTTCAGGTACAAATCAGGAATAGTGAGTTGCTCATCAGACCAACGCTCTAAAAGAAAAGGACGCAAAGTGTATAAAGGATTATCCGTAGAAGTGGCACTTTCAATTAACTTCGCTTGCCATTCTTCGTAGGGAATGATGTTAATGTCATAACCAAAAGAGCGTACCCAGTCAACTAAGACATTCAAACCTACGGGTTCGGGATGTTGTAAGTGGAAAGCTTGACCGATCGCATCTTTTTGCATTGATAGATGTACAATCGCTTTGCTGACATAATCTACAGGGGACATATCCAACATATATTCCACTTCCGGGAAATATCCCATTTGCAGACAACCCTTAACCATCAAATTGATAAAGTCGTGGGTGTTACCGATACCTGTCTCACTGTCGGCGGAGATTAAGGGGGGTCTATGAATAGTAACAGGTAAACCGCGATCGCGCGCAATCTTGACTAACTTTTCTGCAACCCATTTAGTTTGGGAGTAACCTAGATAAATACCTTCCCAGTGGCTGAAATCATCATCTTCTTTTACTATCTGACCAGCATAGACAGGAGATTCAAACACCGCCACACTAGAAACATAATGCACAGGCTTCACTTTCACCTGACAAGCCAAGCGCAAAACTTCTTGAGTTCCCAAAACGTTAGCAGCCTTCAGTGCTGAGTAAGGGAAAACATAATTTAACAAAGCACCACTATGATAAATAGTGTCAATTTCCGCCGCTAAAGTTTGAAATTGTGTAGAGCTAAGACCTAACAACGGCTCAGATAAATCACCAAGGACAGGTATAACTCTAGACTTACTCCCATCCTGACAAATTCCATAGCGTTCTAAATTCTTTTGCAGCTTGCTATCACCTTCGTCCAGATTAGCAGCACGCACCAAACAATAGATATCAGCCTGAGTTTGCTTGAGCAATTCCCGAATAATAAAAGCACCTAAAAAGCCGCTAGAACCAGTTAAAAATACTTTCTTTGGTTGAGTTACAGGTAAAGCAACAGGAATAGCACCACCAGGATGAATTGTAGGGTCAAGAACAGCTTCAGCCTGTAAGTTCAAAGTGGGGGTATCAGAGAGGCTAGAAGTATTTTTTGGACGTACAACACCTGTGTCTTGTACATCTGATTTTTCTTCCACTTCTTCAGCTAAACGCTGTGATAATGATTCAATAGTGGGATAATGCCACAACAACAAAGGAGATGGTTGAAAGCCTAATAATTTCTCAAGTTGACTTACCATAGTCATGGCTTGAGCAGAATCCAAACCATAGCTTTCTAAATTAATACTGGGGTCAATTTCATCAGCTTCTACTGCTAGTAACTCAGCCAGATGAGACACCATCCAAGCTTGAATCTCTGCTGCACTATAAGATTGTGTTACACTCATTTTCAACTCTCCAATAATTTTCTACGCGTCCCTTACACCCCTATACCCCTACACCCCTATTTATTAAGAACGAACTGGACGATATTGCATATAGAAATCAGGGATTTGCATTCCTTGCAATCTCAAACTTTGAATGCGATATAAAAACGCTGCTCCCGTCATAATGTGATCAGCAACATCAACAACATGACGATTATGTGCTTCAGCTAAATAAGAACCCCGCACCCAGTCATTAAAACTTCCCATTGCTGGTCCGCACCAAATCTGATAATCTACTTCTCTACCTTTTTCACCCGTAATAGACCAACGAGAAGATAACCCTAAATACCATTTAAAAATTACAGCCATTTTCAGCTTAGGGTTATTAACTGCCTTGCCTAATTTCTCAGGATTTTTTTGTGATAAATAAGCAGCAGTTCCTTCCCAAGCCTCAGCAATAGTTTTGCGGAAAACCTGTTTTTCTAACTTCTCTCTTTCTGCCAGAGGAATTTCTTCAATTGAGTTATAAGTGCGGTACAATTCATACAGTTTTTGCGCTCGCATGGGGAACATAGTAGCCCGTTTGAGAACTTGTACCTTCACACCCATTTCAAACATATCGCCTGCGGGGGCCATAGTTACATCAGCCATTTCCGCTTGAGCTAATAGTTTCTTGGTATGCTCACAAGCACCAGATTCTACACAACCTTGATTGACTGAACCAGTAACTACATAAGCAGCACCCATCATAAAAGCTGCTAAGGCTGATTCTGGGGTAGCAATTCCGCCGGCTGCGCCGATTCTAATCGGTTGGGGATAATTATATTGAGCTTGAATTTCATCCCTTAAAGCAATTAGAGAAGGAAGCAAACAAACCAAGGGACGATTATCAGTATGTCCACCAGAATCAGCTTCGACAGTAATATCATCAGCCATTGGAACTTTAGCTGCAAGTTTAGCTTGTAACTCAGTAATTAAACCTTGTTCCAGTAATTCTTGTAGGATTCTCGGTGGTGCTGGCTGCATAAATTTACTCGCTACTTCACGGCGAGAAATTTTAGCAATGACTTTATTTTTGATTTCAATTTGATTTGCATTATTTAAACTTAGTCCTGCAACTCGGTAATAAACGATGTTGGGAGTTAAGTCTAAAAATGCCGAAGCTTCGACAACTTTCACCCCATATTTCAAATATAAATCCACAGCCCGGCGTTCGACTGCCATATCATTTGGACTGTGAATTAAATTGAATGCGTAGGGACTATGAGGTAAAGCTTGTTGAATTTTATTAATGGCTACTTCTATGGCATCTGGTGTTAAACCACCTGCACCAAAGGAACTCAAAATGTTATTTCTACCTAATGCAATGACCATTTCTGCTGACGCAATACCGCCAGCCATTGCACCAGTCATATAGGCATATTTTACGCCATAAGCTGAGAGAAAACTAGGGTCGCCTAACTGTTGACTGGGGATGGGCGCAATTGATGTTAATAGTTCTAATTGTCCTAATACGCCATGTTCGGATGGTGCTAAATAACCATCATTAGTTACACCAACTTTGCCTGCGACTTTGACAACGTAACAAGGTTTATCTAAAGCCAGTAATTTAGTTTTGATATCTGTTCGTTCAAACGCGACACAATCTAAAGAACCTTTCCAGACTAGATTGTGATTGTAAGTATGGCTAGAAAAGCCCAGACCATTATCATGTTTATTTATAATCGTCTCCACGGTCGTCACAGTCGTTCCCTCGCACGATATGCAATTAATTCCAGTCTGGTTTGTAGTAAGGACTTTAGTCCTTCTTCTTTAAGGACTGAAGTCCTTACTACGAACTTTAATTACTTAGCTTCTTCATTCAATAAGTCTTCAGCACAGACCATTTGTAATTGAATGATTTCACTCAGTTGCTTACTAAAATCTTGTCTGGATTTTAAAAAATCTGTGTGATTTTTAGTTATGCGTGCATTGTTTGCATTCAGCTTTTGATACTGAACCTTGTTTAATTCCAACATATTGATGATGGTAGTGAATTCGTCGTCGGTAACAGGTGAATAAGGAACTCTTTGAGGCGTTGCAGAGTCAGAAGTAGTTGACTCAGAAGATTGTACTTGTTCTTCAGTTTTAAAATCGTGTTCCATGATATTTTTCATGGAATCTTCTTTTGGTTCAACTGAGGGTTTAGGTATGGGGACAGCAGGACTTTCACTATTAGTAATAGACTGGAGAAAATTCAGTGAATTTATACCTAGAGAATCACTAAATAGTGGTTGTTTTGGCTGTCGTTTTTCAGCTATAGCTTGGAAGAGTTGACGATTTTCTTCAGTCAAGATTTTCTCAGTAATTGACTCACCACCCAGTGTGATAGTCCGCAGCATGGTTTTATTTGATTTGGTGGTGGCTGTGACTGGACTATATAGTGGTGATAAGTCTAAATTCACCCGATGACTCAGGAGTTTTCCTAACGCTTTGACAATGGAACTATGATCATCCATCCCGCGACGATTCAGGGATACGGTTATGTGTTCTTGGTCTTCGAGGATTTTATCTATCCAACGAGAACAGACACTACCCGCACCAGCTTCGATAAAGATTTTCGTCCCGTCTTCGTAGATGCGGTTAACTAATTTGGGGAAATCAAGTTCTTGAGACAAGCCTGTGGCAATACTACGCGCAATTACTCCACTCTCTAATGTGATAGTCTGATACTCGGCAGCCGAATAAAACACAACGCCGGGAATTTCTTGAGTTGGCAAAGTATTTAATTTTACCAATTCATCAAACTCCGATCGCATGGTTTGACAATGAATCACATGATCGAAGGGCGCAGGGAAAGCATTACAGCCGATAGTTTTAATCACCCTTTGACAAGCGGCTGGTTCACCTGCAATTAATACTTCTTCTGGGGTATTAATCTGTGTCAGATAAACACGGGTTTCGTTTCTGATCGCATCCCGCACTTGCACAGGACTAGCCATCAGCACATAATTACCCCACAGATTATCCCCTAAAGCCGTGGTAGATTTTGGTAATCCCCAATACTCACGCACCGCATTTTTTGGGCCAGATAAGCGATCGCCAAATAAGGCTGATGAGTTGAAAGAACTACTACCTTCATAGAAATTACTCCACACCCCTTGAGCAACCATCATGCTGGTTTCACCCAAGCTATAGCCAAACACATATTTGGGTTGGACTTGAAAATCATCCCGAATGACTGTGGTGATCAGTCTGGTGAAGAACATTTCTGCTTCAAACATCGCTAGAGAGTCTTCTAACAATTTCTTCTCTAGCTTCTCTAATTCTCTGGTGGTAAATTTGCTCAAGCTACGGGGAAACACAAGTCTTTCCACATCAGCCGCACGTTTGTAAATGCTCTGAACAAAGGGGTTATCGTGCAGTTTAGGGAACAGTCGGAAAAGATTACGACCAATACCTACATAGGAATTTACCGCCGCCGGGTACACATAAGCTACTTCACCCTTTTTACCCAGGGGATTGGCTGTAAAGTAACTACCTACAGGTGTTTGCCAATCTATCCCCCTGTCAAACGCCCCATTAATCCCTTTCCGCGCTGATTCAATTTCTCGGAGGAATTCTTTCTTATTCCGTCCAGTAATCGATATGGCGTACTGTGCTTGGGATTGCTGCTGATAGGTGTTAAAGGCTTGACTAGCACTCTCAGATAAAGAATCACTCTCTTGAATAATCTTTTGCAAGCTGTCTAAAGCCGACATTAAGCCAGCACGGTCATCAGCCGCCACGGGGAACAGATAAAAGGGTGTTTGCTGTAAATACCGATTAGGACGCTCTTGTTCTTTGACTTCTTCCGACAAAATTACATGAGCATAACTACCATCAGAACCCATCCCATTAATTGCAGCGATGCGTCGAGGAGCATTCTTACTGAGAAACCAAGGTCTAGATTCTGTCGCCACATAGAAAGGACTACCTTCAAAGGCTTCGGGAGTCTTCACACCAGACCAGTTAGGAGTGGCTGGGATGTATCTGTAATAGAGACACAGAGCCGTTTTAATTAAACTAGCAATCCCAGAGGCGACGAAAGTATGTCCGATATTGGCTTTTACACTCCCAATTGCACAGTGCAAGCCATTTCCTACTGATGGATAAGCTTTAGTTAAACCAGCAATTTCCGCTTCGTCTTCCTGGGGAATCCCACTAGCGCAAACTTCTACATAGTTTACTTGTTCGGGTTGGATAAGAGCGGTTTTTAGGGCTTGTTGACAACCTTCATCTATATTTGAGTGGGATTGACCGATACTAATGGCATCAATTACAGCATAAATGCGATCGCCATTTTCTAATGCTTGATCATGACGCTTCAGAACAACTACACCCGCACCTTCTCCGGGTGTCCAACCGTTGGCTTTTTGGTCATAGCTAAGAGTATTAGCACCAGTATTTATCTTTTCTGATTGACTACGTAATAATACGTTCTCAACACCGCCAGCTAAATCCACCGCACCGACAACTACAGCATCAACTTCTTCTGTCATTAGTAGCATTTGTGCCACTTCCAAAGCCTTGAATGCAGAAGTTTCTACAGATGTGAGAGTGAAGGAAGGCCCTGTAAAATTCCACAACGAGGAAATCCGATTGGCTGTAATGTTACCGATGTAGCTTAAGTATTCACCAATATCTACTTGATGGTGAATGCTATCTTTAACGATGGTTTCTAGTTGGGCAATTTTTTCTGGGGGTAGGGTAATTTCTGCGGCGTTCAGACCGTCTTTGACTTGCCAAGATGAATCCCAGCGTTGTTGTAGTTGGTGTACAGATAACTCTGTTTCTGTGGCGATAATGACGGCTACACTACCCCCTTCTGGAATCTTCGCATCTTTGAGGGCGCGATCGGCGACTGTGAGTAGTAGCAGTTGTTGGGGGTTGAGTTTTTCGACTTCGTTGGGAGGAATCTTATAAGCGAGGGTATCAATATCAAATTCTTTGATATATGCGCCTACGGGGGCTTTACCTTCTACTAAGCCGTACTTTTGTAATAATTCTTGTTGTGTTTCTATGCCGTACCATCTTTTAGGCGGTAGGGAGATAAAATGCTGCTTACCGTCGTAGATACTGCGTTCAAAGGCATCTAGGCTATTGCACTCACCGAAGAAGGCATCCATGCCGACAATAGCGATTTTGCCTGTGTTGTTATTTTCTTGTTCAAACATCACTTTACTAGCCTATCAATGTTGAATTTATGGGCTTTAGGCCTTTTGCATAAATACTTTGGCGTTGCTGAAAATATTATTTAGAGGTTCGCGCAAAGGCGCATTCGCGGAGCGTCCCGCAGGGAAGGCGCAAAGAAGAACGCAAATTTACTACAAGGTTTCTTCTTTTTTTAGAATCAAATGGGAGTTTGTACCACCGAAACCAAAGGCACTTAATGCTATGTGTTTGGTTGGGTTGTTTTGCGGCCAAGGTGTCGGAGTCCGCACGATGTTTTGGGGAGAAATGATGTTATTTTCTGAACTAATAGGATCATTGATGTTGATCGTGGGGGGAATTACATCATGATTTAGGCTGTAAATTGCCTTCGTTAAACTCACCATACCGGCAGCTACTAATAAGTGACCGACATTCGCTTTGGCTGAACCAACTAAAGGTGCTGCTTGGTGTTTTCCAAAGAAGGTTTCTATTGATTTAAATTCGGTGGTGTCTCCTAGTAATGTGCCGGTAGCGTGACACTCCATATAATCAATAGCTTTGGGGTTAAGTTCGGCTTCTTGATAGGCTCTTTCAAAGGCTAGGACTTGTCCTTTTGTATTGGGACTTAGTAAATGCTTTCCTTTACCATCGTTAGAAAGACCATTACCGCAAATTGTCGCTAGGATTTTATCACCGTCTCTAACAGCATCACTGTACCGTTTAAGCATTACCATCCCGATACCTTCGGAGGTAACTAAGCCTCTTGATGTTTTATCTAGAGGTGAGCTAATACCGTTTTCTGGATAGCCTTGGATGCCGGAAAATAGCATTCTTAAAAATAAAGGATCTGAGCAACTGATAGCTCCAGATAACATTACATCAGCTTTGTGTGATTGTAAGTAATAAGATGCTAATTTAATTGCATAGAAGGCGGAAGAACAAGCTGCATCTATACAGAAGTGAGTACCAGAAAGTGAGAAGGCTTTGGCGACTAATGCAGCAGGTAAACCGGAAATCATGGCGTTTTCTGTAGCGGCTTTAGTGGCTGTAGGGATAGCCGCTAGATGGAAATCTTTGTCTTGTAAAAGTTCTGCTACTGCTGGCTCAATTGTTTGGCGATAAATTGGGGCGATAAGTTGATTAGAATGTTTTGTGGGGAAGGAAAGAGTTCCTAAAATTACTCCACATTTAGCCAGGACTTCTTGATTTCCCCAATAACCACTATGCACAATTGCTTGTTTTGCTGCATATAGTGACCATTTGAAGGTGTTATCTAAGCTTTCCACATATTCTGATGGCAGATTGTATTCACCGGCATCAAATTTAAAATTGCGGATAAATCCACCTTTGAGGAAATAAAATTTTTCCGGCTTTCCTTTTGCTGGGTCGTAAAATATTGTGGGGTCTAAACCCATTTCTTCGACGGTAATTGATGATGTGGAATCTTTCTGCTCGTTAAGATTCTGCCAAAATTGATCGGGATTGTTAGCATCGGGAAAGAGACATGATAATCCGATGATGGCGATTTTTTCCACTGTTTATATCCTCGTTTGGGTAAGGTTTTTAATTTGTAATTCGTAATTCGTAATTAAGAATTATTTGGATTTACTTGATTCCCCGAACTGGATAGGATTTAATGCTTTTTTGAGTCTCTTACCTCTGTGTCTTTGTGGTGAGATAAAGAATTTTGAAACCACAGAGACACGGAGAAAGAAGAAGAGATTTTAGGAGTTGGATTTACGGGAGTTGGAAGCCTAGTACCGTCTACTTGGGTTTGTGTAGGTTCATTGGTGCAATTACTGCTTTTGCTCCTAGGATGCGGGAATATATTTTTCCTTCTCTATCATGTAGGATGTAGTTGGCTGTTACACCTGTTGTTGTTTTGTGGATAATGTCACAAGAAACGTAGAAGGGTTCGTTGCAAGGAATGGCTCTAAATTGTTCTGAATATGTTAGTTTTCCGGGTAAGCAAACTTCTTGGTGAAGATGGCTTAACCATATCCATAAGGGTTGGGTGCTTAAGTCTGTGGTGTAGGGATTATGCCATTTGACGGGGAATTGTCCTTGGGCTTCTAGTGATATTTCTGACCAGAAACATTCGGTGGTGATTTTCTCTTGGTTAATGTTGATAACTCTGCTAATTTGTTGAAATGCTGCACCATGAAATAGGGATGAATCTCCATTTTGATAAAAATCTTTACCTGTTTTGGTAATGATATTATCTTCGGTAAGATCCATGTTTTCGTAAATCGGTGCTGCTGGTAATTGCCGTACTATTGTAATGTTGGCACAGAAATGATAGAAGGTTTTACCTTGGGGGTTTTTACTCAGAATTGTGGTCTTAAATTCGATAGATTCAGAACCATCTTTGGCGACTTCTTGAATTTCTAAAATATATTCTTTAGCTAGGGTGTCATTGAAGGTAATACCCTTGAGAACTTTGAACTCTTTGCAAGTTAAATAACGATAACCTGGATAACATTCTTCGCAAGCATGAATCATCCAGGACATGGCACAGGTGGCTGGTAGTACAGGAATACCAGCAATCAGATGATCGAGCAAAAATGGATTTGCATCTACTGTTATGCGGCGACGGATGCGATAGCTGCGGAGTTGAGGGTCTAGAGTTCTGGGTGGGGGTGTGATGGGGCTACCAATGACTACTTGTGTAGAATCACGATGGCTGGGGTGAAGTTCGTTGACTAGCATTTGTGTCCCCGCATCCACAGGGATAATCTCAATACCCCGTTCTGCAAAGGCCTTTTTGAGTTCTGGTGTCACCATACCGCTATCCCATCCGCCCCAGTTGATAGCGACAACATGACAATCGGGATTGTATTGTTTGATTAAATGGGCTGACTTGTTGAGAATTTCATTAGCGATCGCATAATCTGATTGTCCCATGTTCCCATAAAATCCCGCCACGGAGGAAAACAACACTAAATGCTCTAGTTGTTTTGCATCGACACAAGACAGCAGATTTTCTAAACCTTGCACCTTAGCGGTGTAAACCTTCTCAAAATCTTGGTCTGTCTTCTTCTCAATTAATTTATCAGCTAAATTTCCCGCACCGTGAATGATACCTGTAATTTTGCCCACCCGTTCAGCCACAGCCGCTAACTTTTGCTGTAACTCCGTCACATTAGTCACATCAACGCTCAAATATTCAACCTGCGAACCTGTTTCTTGAATCGCCGCCAAGGTTGCTTTAATTTCCCGGCTAGAAACAATTTTGTTATATACTTTCTGCACACTCATGGGTGTAGGCTTCTCCCCTTGAGCCAGCAGATGCTGCATAATGCGTTTTTTTAATACAGCCTCTTCAAAACAATCCTGAGCAAAATCCGGCTCACCTTCTAAAACTTCCGATCGCCCAAGGAGAATAAACCGACAAGCTTGGTGCTGCGCCAACTTAGTTACACATTGTGCTGTAATACCCTTAGCACCACCACTAACAACAAAAACCGATGAAGGACGAACCTGAGTAAGTGTAGTCATATTATTAAAAATCTTAGCTTTGAAATGATGGGGAATTGGGTACTGGGGATTGGGGATGAGGGACTAGGCAAATTCTCTTAGCGTACCTCCGCGTTTACCTCTGCGCCCCTCTGCGTTTAAACTTTCACCCTCAATCCCCACTCCCTTTACTCAAAAGAACTAATCAAAGTAACGCGTCCTTGAGAACCGTAAGCAACCTCACCGATGTAAAGATTAGAGTCGTGCAGTTCGGCAATAATATTTTGTGCTGACACTTGCGGATCTAAACTGGGGCTGAGGTCAATTCCTCTAGTAAATACATTCGGCCATTCCCATCTCAGGGTTTTAACTAAGCCAAACAAACCAGCACCGATCGCACCAAAGTTAACATTATGCTCTAATCCAAAGCTTCCATCTAACCGAGTCACCGTGAAGAAACAACTACGCTCATAACTTCCGGCTTCTGTCAAGGATTTTTTCAGGTGTTTCGCCAAGAAGAAGACGTGTTTGACGATCGCCTTTTCTTCTGGGATAAAAGGTATTGTCCCGGTGTTATCTACCGGAAATCCTGGGTGGAGGTGAATAAAAGCCCCAATCGTGCCATAGTTAGTTGCGATCGCCGATAATTTTCCTTGGAGTAGTTCTTCACTCATATCTGCAAGGGTGACTTGATGCACACCTGCGGGTAATGGCGAACGCTGGGGAACTATCGATTGGGGGAAGCTCAAAACTACTACTTTCCAGCTGCTTTCTGTTAAGGTTTGCGCTACTTGGGAGGTAGTCAGAGAGCCATCATCAGTAATTAAACAGATGTGTCCCTCTGGCAATGTGAACTCTAAACTATCCGGTGCTGGTAGGTATTTGAGCTTGGCTGGACGACGTTGAACTCCGTCGATTATTTGGACTGGTTGCCAGTTAAGCTCAGACTGAGACTTTTTTTTTTCACCTCCCACCAGCTTCTGGAGGTAGTCAACAATTTGACCAATGGTGCGGAGGTCGCCTAAGTCTTCGAGGTTGGGTTGGGGCAGGTTGGGATATACTTCTTGTAATCCGCCCAAGATTTCTACCCGTTTGATGGAATCAATACCTAAGTCGGCTTCCATGTCCATCTCTAGTTCCAGCATTTCGACTGGGTAGCCTGTCTTATCGCTGGTGATGTTGAGCAGGGTTTGGGCGATGTCTGCGTAATCTGCGGTGTCGGCTGCGGTTTCCGTTCCTACAATGGGTTCTACAATGGTTTCTACAACAGCTACTGGCTCAATTAGTGCTGAGTGCTGAGTGCTGAGTGCTGAGTTTTGAGTTGTGAGTTGTGAGTTTTGAGTTGTGAGTTCTAAGTTTTGAGTGATGGGTTCTGAGTTCTGAGTTGTAACTTCTACAGGTTGGCTACTACCAGCCATTACTTGCAGAAACTCGATAATTTGACCGATGGTGCGTTTTTCTGCGAGTTCTTCTAAGTTAGGTTTGGGTAGGTCGGGATACATTTCTTGTAATCCGCCTAAGATTTCTACCCGCTTGATGGAATCAATACCTAAGTCTGCTTCCATATCCATTTCCACTTCCAGCATTTCGACTGGATAGCCGGTTTTATCGCTGATAATCGCTAAGAGGTTGTTACCCAACTCAGCCAAATTTAGGGCGGGAGCAGCTACAGGTGCAGGGGTAGGAGTAACTTCAACTTCTTTGACTGCGGGGATGCTAACTTCAACCACAGGCGCAGGTGCAGCAACCGGTGTTTCAACTACAGGTTGCATTTGCCAAGCTGCGGGTGCAGGCGCGTCAGCAATGGTGAATTCAGGTTTTGCTACAGGCTCAACTACTGGCTGAGGCTGGGGTTCTACTTTTGCTACAGGTGCAGGTGCTTCAACAACTGGTGTGTCGATGGTGAAAGCGGGAACTTCTTTTACTGGTGTCTCGGTGGCTGGTGCAGTCACTCCACTGGAAAGTACCAGAGAATATTGTTGCTGAATTAGGTCAAAGAAGTTTTGGGCGTATGCTAGCTGTTCCTGAAGATATTTTTCATGGATGCGGAGGGTTTCACCTTGTTGGGAATGAAACTGCATCATGCTGCGTTCCAAGCTTTCCATCACTACTAGCTTGAGTTGAGCAGCTTCTTGGGAGGTCTTAGCGTTAGCAAACAAAGCATTTTGCTGTTGCATCAGTTGGAAGAACGCTTTGGTGTATTCCATCTGATGGTTGAGGTAAGTACCATGTACTTGCAAGTTCTCAGTTTGGTTGTTCTGGAACTGAGTCATCAGGTACTCTAAGCTTTGTAGCATTCGCTGGAAGTTTTCCAGTTTTTCTGGTGTTTGCATCTTCTTCTCTTCGGCTAGTTGAGGTGCAAGGATCGCAGAGTTCATTTGAGGTTGTGCTTTGGTGGTGATAGTAGACTGATTGGCAATTTTGGGAGTGCGTCCGTTACCGTTAGTCTCTTTGACTGGGGCAAACATTGCTGGTGTCATTGTTACCGCAGGTGCAGAGATGGCGGGTGTTTCTTCTACTGGGGTAGCGGGGATATTAACTGTAGGTGCAGCAGGTAAGGAAACTTTGTGTCCATCATTCAACGCTTGGATGAAGGCGTTTTTAGTTTTGTCGGAAATATAGTTGATGCCTCTTAACGGCACACTCAGCGTTTTCTTTTTATCGGCTGGGGGTAGGGTAGGCTGGGTTTGGTATGGGTCAAGATTTTTCAACTGCATACCCATTACCCGCATTTGCACTACTGCTTCCCGCAGAGAGCGATCGCTATTTTTCTGGGTACTGGGGTTCAAGGAGACGGTAATATGGGGGCGATCGCCTAAAATATCTTTGACTAGGTTAGTTAAAATTCTCTTCGGGCCAAATTCCACGAAGCAAGAACCACCAGCCGCGTAGATATTTTCAATTTCCTGTTTGAACAGCACCGAGTTAGCTAGGTGAGTTTCCAGGATTTTTTGAATTGCTTGGGGGTCTTGGGAATATTGTTTACCTGTAACGTTGGTGAATACAGGAATTTTTGGCTCATTAAATTTTACTGCTTTGGTAGCGATCGCAAATGACTTTTGAGCGAAAGCAATCAAGGAGGTGTGGAAAGCGGCGGATACTGGTAACGCTATAGCTGCACAACCTTGTTCTTGTAAAGCCTGACGGACTTTAGCAATTTCGGTGGTTGGCCCTGCTAAGACAAACTGGGTGGGAGAATTGTAATTAGCAATTTTTACCTGTGGAAATCGCTTCAGAATCGGTTCGATTTTGCCGATGTCTTCCTTCACCGCCAGCATTGTCCCTGCATCATGGTCAGGGTCTTTGGGTGCAGCCATTGCTTGACCCCTAGATTTAACTAGGTACATATAATCTTGGTCACTCAATACACCCGCAGCCCACAAAGCGGTAATTTCACCAAAGCTGTGTCCAGCTACAAAGTCAGACTTAAAGCCAGCTTGCTTAAGAATGGAATATAAACCTGCACTAAATGCCCCAATCGCTGGTTGTGCGTATTCTGTGCGTTGCAATGCAGCAACTTGAGCATTTTTCTCGGACTCATCAAATACAGGATGAGGGAAAACAATTTCTGAGAGGGAGTGCAAGTTATCTTGAAGTAACAAGCCATCCATGTAACCGAATAGACGGCGCAGGGTGGGGAAGTTCATCACCAGTTCTCTACCCATTTCCAGGTATTGAGAACCTTGACCAGAGAACAAGGATACCACTTTACCGCCTAATTCCATCCCGGATGCACGGTAGTAAATCCCTTGGGGATGCTCCCAATTAGTTGCTGTACCTTTCTGCTTCAGTAAGCCAATGCTAGTTTGCATAAACTTGCAGGCTTCTTGCAGATTTTCCGCGACAAAGCCAACTCGCGCTGCATTCTGGGGAATTTCTAAAGCTTGGCACTCTTGCGCTAACTGGGCGAAGTGTCTATCACCACCTTCTGATTGCAAGTTACCTAAAACTTCTTCACACTTTTTCAGCAGTTCCCCAGGATTGGCGGCAAATAACAGGATTTCGCGGGGGGTGCTGTGTAAACGGTAGGGGCGGTTTTGTTCGCTTTCGTATTCTTCCAAAACTACGTGGTAGTTTGTCCCACCGAAACCAAAGGAACTTACACCCGCGCGTCTTGGTGCTTCACCTTCCGCCCGAATCCAGGGGCGAGTTTCAGTGTTGAGATAAAAAGATGATTCGTTAATATTGAGCTTGGGATTTGGTTCAGTAATATTAATTGTGGGGGGCAGAATTTTATGATGTAATGCCAAGGCGGTTTTAACTAAGCTGACTGCACCCGCAGCCGCTTTAGTGTGTCCGACTTGGGACTTCACACTACCCAAAGCGATGTGCTGCTTTTTGTTGTCGTGTTTAGAGAAGAAGTCTCTTAAAGAACCGAACTCGGTGGGGTCGCCAGCCATTGTTCCTGTACCGTGGGCTTCAATTAGACCAACAGTAGCAGGAGAAAAACCTGCATCTTCGTAAGCACGGCGCAAGGCGTTGACTTGTCCTTCTTTGCGGGGTGCATAAATGCTCTTGTAGCGGCCATCGCTGGAAGTACCGATGCCTTTGATAACCGCGTAAATTTTATCGTTGTCGTGGACTGCATCTTCTAGACGCTTCAGCACCAACATACAAACACCTTCACCCAGCATCATCCCATCAGATTTGGCATCGAAGGGTTTAACTTTCTCACTGGGAGAAACAGCCGGGGTTTTGCTGAAGGAGATATAAGCCATGATGGTGTTATCGGTGTCCACACCACCAGTTAGCATCATATCAGCACGATGTTCTACTAGTTCGCTAATGGCCATTTTCAATGCGCCGAAGGAACTAGCACAGGCTGCATCAACTACGCAGTTCATCCCGCCAAAGTTCAAGCGGTTAGCAATGCGTCCGGCGACGACGTTAGCTAACATCCCAGGGAAGGCGTTTTCATCCCACTTGATGTAGGCACTTTTGATTTTTTCGACGATTTTATCGGTGTCTTCATCAGAGAGTCCACTGCTTTTAAGGACTTTCTTCCAAATGGGATATTCTAGGCGTGCAGATAGCGGCATACCCAATTGCTTGGCCATGGCTACCCCTAAAATTACCCCCACCAACTCGCGGTTAAATTCACGAGATTCGCCATAACCGGCATCTTCCATTGCTTCTTTTGCAACTACTAAACTTAATAGTTGCGAAACATCAGTCACTTCTAAAATGCTGGGAGGGATACCGAATTCCATCGGGTTAAAATCAACCTCTGGAATAAACCCACCGCGTTTACAATAGGTTTTATCTTCGGGGGTTCTGGGGTTGGGGTCGTAGTAATCCTCTACGCTCCAGTGAGTAGAAGGAACATCGGTGATACAATCAGTTTTGTTAATGATATTTTGCCAGTATTCCCGCAAATTTCTGGCTTGAGGAACTAATGATGCCATACCGATGATGGCGATAGGATTTTGTTGTAGTTGTCTGTTAATTTTGTTAATTGACATTGGTTTTTCCGAGTTCATTTTTTTTTCCTCAATACACCGCAACAAAGCCTTTTCGCAATTATTAATCTGGGTTTCTAACTCCGCTAAGGCAGTATCAATTGAATTAGCAGACATAGGGTATATACTGTTCTGGGGTACTGTGGATTGTGCAGCGACAGGAATACCAATTCGTAATTCGTAATTCGTAATTCGTAATTAAGAAATCCAGGTTTTACTAGGGTTTCTGAGTTGCGAACTATTAATGAATTTTGAATAATTGGTATAATTGCTGTTGCTTACCCTGACTAGTGTTATTTCTTGTTAAGCATCTGTGGGCATTGGGAATTGGCTGTCAAGATTTCTCTCCCTTCTGCCTTCTGAATCATCTTATCCAACGTTCGACTCTTGATATGGCGGCAACAAGTCGATGACGTTATTGAAACTAGTAAAATAATCTTGAAGCGCGGTAGCTGCTGAACCGGTAAATTCCATCCATTCGTAATGGTAGAAATTTTGAGCAATTGTATCTAACTGGAGCAACGGAAACTTAGGAGTAGCTATTAGGACAGAAACGCTTTCTTCTCCCAAACTAGTTTGATGATCTAGTTTTACCGCAGCCACGTAGCTGGTATTAATGACAACGTTCTGTATTTTGATGAATGCCATAGCCAGTTTCAGCGTCCAGGATAATATATGTTATGGGATTCGATCCCAAAAAGTTGACAAATTCGTTACAGAAGAAATACCATCTTGAATCCGAGTTAATACAGTCCTTTAAACGAATTATCAACCATTGAGAAAGCGATGGAGATGCAGCTAGCTTTAGTCATTTTTTACTACTGTTCTACTCGCACATAAATAACTAATTTGCCTCGCTGCTTTTAAGCATTGAATTAATACAAAGAATAGCACAGTTCATAGAAACTAAATCATTGGTTTAAATTAATTTTATAAACATAATAGATATTTGTTGATGAAAATCTCAAATTAGCCATAGCACATTAGTATAATTGAGGACTTATAAACACAAGCTGACAATTTGCTTGATGTCGGCTGTAAGGTTGACCTGATATCGATGCAGATAACAGTTACAGTTTCTAGTCAAGCCAGTAAACATTTCATCAATACACCGATCTGATTACATAGCTGCAAGAATTTATTTTTCAGCAGCACATCATAATCAAGAGATGATTTTTGATGAATTTTTAATATAAATGACCCAACATGATTAAGGAGTATTTATTAAGCAAATATTTCTTCTATATATTGTGCAGAATAAACAAAGTATGCAACTTTAAACATTTAATTTCCTTTGTGCCTCTGTGCCTCTGTGGTTCAAAACCAACAAAATACTAAGACACCAAGCCTATTTTCTGTCCTTGTTTACCAGTCCATTTCTGCCAGCGTCCCAGTCCACGGTTAACTAATTCTGAATTGCTGTCACCCGTAAAACAAATACGTCCTAATCTTTCACAAGCAATGAGAATTTCACCGTGTCCCACAAATGGAGCAATCACAAAATTATTAGGATTGGTGTACAAATTGAGCAAATAATTAATAATTCCCTCCACGCCTTCAATATTAATTGGGTTTTGGGGTTTTACTATTAATTGATGAGAAAAAATCCCTACATAGAGATTTCCTAGTAATAATTCATATTGAAAAGGCATTTGATTTTGTTTGTAGAAATCATAAATATGTCCTTCAGCACGAATGACAGCCACAACCCTGGCTTCATCTACCAAGTAATTATGCTCCCAGGTGGGTGAGAGAGTGGCGATCGCTAATGCTGCATCTGAAGGTAATAAGTTGCGAAATTCCGGCTGGGAGGTGTCACCACAATATACAAGATGTCTGCCTAATATCCATTCATCACCTGTTTGGATAGTGGGGGAAGCTTGAGCAGGTGAAGGGGAGGCGATCGCTTGAGTTTTCTTCACAGCTAACTTAGCTTCCTTTTGCGCCATAGCACTTTTGTAAGCTAATGTCTGTAACTCTTTTTGCTTCGCTTCTAATTCTTCTACTAATTGCTCTTGACGTTGGGCTTCGGCTCTGTCTCCCCTAGCCTCGGCTAACTCCCTAGCCTGTTGTGCGGCGGTAGCTAAGGTACGCTCTTTTGTCCCAGCTCTCGCGACACTTAAAAGTGCTGTAGGACTATCAGCAATGGGTGTACCCTTAATTAGCTGTTTAACTTCTGGGTGAATACTTTTAGCAATTTGCTTACCATGCTGAAATGTGCGTTCTGAGTAACCAACTTCCCTGGCTAACTCTAAAGTTCTCTTGGGTGGTGAAATCGTTTCACCACCTTTGAAAGTATGTTGATTATCTCCCACCTTCGCCCGTAAACCCATGCGTTCCAGAATTTGGTCACGTTCCAACCACAATTCAGAACGCTCTAGGGGTTCTAGCTCATTGCGAATCAAATTTTCGTCAATTTCTGCCAACCGCGCTTGTTCAGCACTAGCATAAGCGACGATATTACACTCAACCGCCTCTAATCCCAACAACTTACAAGCCGTCAGCCGATGCAGTCCAGCAATCAAATTCAACTTTTGGTCTACCGTAATTGGGTTCAATAGACCATTCGCCTGAATTGACTCCTTGAGTTCATCAACCTTGTCACCCTTGACCGGACGGCGGTTGCGACCGATTTTAATTTGGTCTATGGGTACTGTAGACATAAGCGATTCAAAATGCAAAATTTAAGACAGTGAGTCGAATCACTCAGCATTACGACTAAGATACGCTAAATATGTTTCAAGAATATCTAGAAACGATGATTTTACTCACATAACCCATGATAATGTCCAATACTACACAACAGTGGCTATGGCGTTCCGCCCAGCGTAGCTGATGGCGTACCCGCCCACCGGAGGTGATCGCAATTCATCAATAATACTCAATACAAATAACCTATCCCAATCCCCAATCGATTGACAAAATCAAAGTTTTTTGCAATGATTAAATACGTATTTAGTAAATTCTTCTCATTAATTTCCACTCCGCGCTTCGTATTGATGGGAATTTAAGTTGTTCAAAAGTGCAAGCGTATTTTACGCTACTTGATGCGAAGTCTAATTAAGGTAAAACAGAGAAAGATTTGTAGTCGATTCACCATCATTAATGTTGCCGCTAAGTAACTTGTTTGCGGTATGTATCAAAATCTTAAAGCATTTACATAAACCTAATTAGATTTTCAGCACATTCATAAGAATACAGGGAAAAATTGCTCATAGTAGACGGCATTAACTGCGTACACCAGGACGCACGAAAAGCTCTATTACCCAATCCCCAGTCCCCAGTCCCCAGTCCCCAGGAGTTATTTAATTAATTTTGGCTTTTGACTTTTGACTTTTGACTTGATTTGTCCCCAATCCCCAATCGTATTCCTGGCTCATCACACCAATTAGGAATAAAAATATGGAAGTAAATAAAGAACGCCTGCGCCAGTTATTTATCAAACCTCAAGGCAGGTGGCGGTTAATTTTGGCAGCTTCAATCACGTTAGCGGCTGGAATAGTCGCTTTACACAGTTTTACGCCAAATAAATTTCGCTCTCAAGACCAACCAACCGCCGCTAATTCTCCCAAAGCTGCGCCAGTGAAAGTTGCTGTCACAGCTTTAGGACGTTTGCAGCCTGAAGGTAAAGTAACTACCTTGTCAGCACCTAGTTCTACTAATGGTATCCGAGTAGAAAGACTCTTGGTGAAAGAAGGCGACGAAGTAAAAGCAGGGCAAGTATTGGCGTATTTAGAAGATTATGCCCGTGCTACCGCAGCTCTACAACAGGCTTTAGATAAACTAGAAATTGCTAAGACCCAACTAGCACAAGTTAAAGCAGGTGCTAAACCTGGAGACATTGCCGCCCAAAAAGCTACTATTGCTAGGTTACAGTCACAACTCAAAGGAGAAATTGCTACTCAAGAGGCAACAATTAACCGTATCCAAGCAGAAGTTAATAACGCTGAAACGGAAAATGAGCGATATCAAAAGTTAGTCAAAGAAGGTGCTGTCTCAGCTTCTGTAGCAGATACTAGAGCATTACAACTGAAAACAACACAGCAACAACTAACAGAAGCCAAAGCTAGTCTCAGCAGGATTCAAAACACCCTCGCCGACCAAATCAAAGAAGCCAAAGCCAGACTCAACAGCGTTCAAGAAGTGCGGACTGTAGATGTAGAGTTGGCACAAAATGAAGTTAAGAGTGCTGTAACAGCTATCAAACAAGCCAAAGCTGACCAGGAGTTGACCTATATTAAAGCTCCTATCGATGGCAAAGTGTTAAAAATTCATGCCAAAAAAGGTGAGGTTATTAGCAACACTGGATTTGCTGATATTGGTAAAACCTCTCAAATGTATGTCATTGCAGAAGTCTATCAAACCGATATTCAAAAGGTTCAGCTAGGTCAAAAAGTAATCATTACTAGTCCTGCATTTAGCGGTAAATTGCAAGGAACAGTTCAGGAAATTGGGTTGCAAGTTGACAAACAAAGCATCTTTAGCATTAACCCCAACTTTGACACAGACCGCAGAATCATTGAAGTTAAAGTATCTATCGATAAACCCGCAGATAATCAACGTGTATCTCGGTTAACAAATTTACAGGTTGATGTGGCTATTCAGATTTAGTCATTGGACATGGGGCAGAAAAAAGTTGTCCCCATTCCCCATTGCCCCTTATCCCCATTTCCTCATTAATAAAAAGCCATGAATTTTAAGATTCCTTTGGCATGGCTACAGCTAGTCCAACAAAAAATTCGATTTTTGGTGGCTGTAGCTGGTATCGCCTTCATTGTCTTGCTGATGTTTGTGCAACTTGGTTTTCAAGATGCTCTCTATTCTAGTGCTACCGCAGTACACCAAAGTCTTAAAGGGGACTTATTTTTAGTAAGTTCTCAATATAAATCTTTGACATCAAATCAAAGTTTTTCTCGAACTCGTTTGTACCAAACTTTAGGTTTTGATGGTGTGGAATCAATTAGCACCATGTATTTACAATTTGCTAAATTGAAAAACCCTGCTACTGGTGAGAAATACTCTATATATGTGATGGGGTTTGACCCAGGCAAATCTGTCTTAAATATTCCTGAAATTGAGCAAAACTTGGATAGGCTGAAAATTCCTGATGTCATGTTATTTGATAGGGATGCAAGACCAGAATTTGGCCCCATTGCAGCGAATTTTGACAAAGGAGATACCGAACAGACAATTGAAATCTTCCCCTTTGATGGGCCAAGAGGATATAAAGTCAGAGTCGGTGGCTTATTTAGCTTAGGCCCTTCCTTTGGTGTGGATGGTAACTTAATTGTCAGTGACGCAACTTTTCTGCGGATTAATCCCAACACGCGCCCCGTCGAGAAAATAGATATAGGTATAATCAGTCTTAAACCTGATGCCAATCAAGAAAGAGTTTTAGCAAATTTGCGAGCTAATCTACCTAATGATGTCAGGGTGTTCACTCGCCAAGGTTTTATTGATTTTGAAAAACAATATTGGTCTGCTAGAACACCAATTGGTTTTATCCTCAACCTAATGTTGACAATGGCTTCAGTTGTGGGTGTGGTAATTGTCTATCAAATTCTCTACAGCAATATTGCCACACAATTTATCGCTTATGCCACATTAAAAGCTATTGGATATCCCAATTCTTATCTGTTAAATGTGGTTTTTCAACAAGCTATCATCTTGGCATTGTTATCTTATATACCAGGATTTTTAGTTTCTATCGCTTTGTATGACTTTGCAATGGCAGCTACAAAATTACCTATTATGATGACGGCGAATAATGCCTTAATTGTCTTTGTTTCCGCCGTTTTAATGTGCATCACTTCAGGCGCACTTGCTATTAACAAACTGCGTTCCGCAGACCCGGCTGATATTTTTTAGGGATTGGGCAATTCCATTTTTAATTTTGGGTTGGGATTTAATCTAAAATCCAAAATATAAAATTCTTTCCCCTACTCCCTTTTAGTAAAAAAATAAACCCTGAACTATGAATTTACAAGACAAAACTCTTCTAATTACTGGAATTGATGAATTTATTGGCTTGCGTGCAGCCGAGTTAGCCATAGCACAGGGAATGAAGGTGCGTGGACTGCAAAGTTCTAATAAATCTGACACAGCTAAGAAATTGGGGGCTGAAGTAATTATTGGGAGTATCACCGATGCGGCTGTTGCTAAAAAAGCTTGCCAGGGAGTAGACATTGTTTTAAACACAGCCCAAATTACCGAAGAAGCTGGCCCTATCAAACAGTTTCAGGAAGTGAATGTTGGCGGTGCGGTGAATATAGCCAAAGCTGCCAAAAGTGCTGGGGTGAAAACTTTTGTGCATCTTTCCAGTATTTTAGTGTATGGGTTTGATTATTGCGATCGCATTACGGAATCCGGTACACTCTCCGGTAGCGACAACCCCTACTGTGAAACCAAAATTGCCGCCGAAGCTGAACTTCTACCCTTCAATTCTCCCCCAGATTTCGGCATGATTATTATTCGTGCTGGCGATGTTTACGGGCCGGGAAGCCTACCTTGGGTTGTCAGACCAATTCACTTCATGCGACAAAAGTTATTTGCCTATCCCAATGATAGGCCAGGTGTAATTAATCATGTCTATGTAGATAACCTCATTGATGCTATCTTTTTGGCAATTGAAAAACAGACATACGGTGAAATATTTAATATCACCGACGGAGAAGCAACTTCCTGGAAAGAATATTTTATGCGCCTAGCAGCAATGGAAGCTTTACCTGCGCCAATGTCTTTAGGTAAAGATGAAATCAAACTGTTTTTAAAACTGCGTCATCAGGGGCAAAAACTATTTCGTAAAAAAGCCGATATTCTACCAGAATCAGTAGATTTTATGAGTCGTCCCTATGCTTGTTCTATTGCTAAAGCTCAAAGCTTGTTAGATTACAAACCAAAAATTGATTTAGAAACAGGGCTGCATCAAACTAAAACATGGCTAGAAAAGACCGATATCCAAAAGCTACTTAAATAAGGGTTCAGGGGAGCAACAGAAATTTTACTTCTATGCTTCATTGCCCATAGCTATGGTAATAGAAGTTTTGTATGTCTGTTGCAAATGAGTTTACATGATTATATCCGTTGCGCTATCAGTTTATATCAGAAACTCAAAGGAAAGGAGTCTTTATGACTTAAAGATTTGCTGATAGCAGCACGACAGTTTTGGCAGGTTTGGCATTATAACCCAATACAGTTCAGTTAAGGCTAAAAACAACACTGGTTTAGGTTGGGTTGAGAAACGTAGACCCGGAGGGGCTTGCCATCGGCTAACCCAACATTATCAAGACTTTGTTGGGTTGAGCGATTGCGAAATCCAACCTATTCACTTAACTGAACCGTATTACATTATAACCCACTGCAAACACAGGGAGTAGAAACGCGATTTATCGCTTCTGAACAAAAGTAGTCAGTCCAAAAATATCTATTAATGAGGACAACAATATGTTGAAATTTGCTCGATTACATCAGGTTTTACTAGCAACTTTATTGAGCTTCACTTGTATTAGACCATTGAATGCAGAACCGACAGCTAAGTTAACTGTTGTAGTTAACGGTATCCGGCATCAAAAAGGCCAGATTTGCATGAGAGTTTACGCTAGCGAGAAAGGGTTTCCTATGAGTGACACCAGTGAAGTACAAAGTGGCTGTACTCGCATTACAGGTAAGTCACTCACTAAGCATTTCTATGGCTTAAAGCCTGGTACTTATGCCGTAGCTGTTGTAGATGATCAAAACGGTAATCAAAAACTTGATTCTGATTTCTTTGGCATTCCCAAGGAAGGATTTGGGATTTCTAACAATCCTACTGTATCTATCCAAACAGGTACACCCAAGTTCAATAAATCAAGTTTTGCTGTCAGCAAAAATACAACTGTTAATATTACTCTGAAATACTCGCTTGATCGCTAGAAATTTGTTAGTTTTTTGATGGTTTGTAGTAAGCATTTTAGTGCTGATAAAGAAGGACTAAAGTCCTTACTACGAACTGTAATTACGAATTAGTCTTTCCTCTCAACTATTACAGATGGCGAAATTTGCCGGAGACTTATAGATGTCATGAGAGATTTGGCAGCATTTTTGTTTAGGTCTTTGCTGGGATGGTTGGGGATTCAGGTCTTTATTTCTCTAATGTTTTTGTTGTATGTGCGATTATCGCGGACAAAAACTTTACCTGATGAACAGTTACCTAAAGCGGCGGTAATTCTTTGCTTACGCGGGGCTGATCCTTTTTTACCCAACTGTATTGAGGCGTTGTTAAAACAGAATTACCCCAACTACGATTTAAAGCTAATTATTGATAGTCAGGATGACCCAGCTTGGCAGATTGCTGGGGATACTATCAAGCAACTAGAAGTAACTAATGCTGATATTAGTCATTTAAGAGTTATCCGCCACAATTGTAGCCTTAAATGTAGTGCTTTGATTCAAGCTATTTCTGATTTAGATGATTCTTATGAAGTGGTAGCTTTTGTTGATGCCGATATCATAGTTCATTCTAATTGGCTGCGAGAATTAGTCAGTCCTTTAGATAATCCTAAAGTTGGGGCGACAACAGGTCATCGTTGGTATGTACCCACAGGGAAATATTGGGGTTCATTGGTACGCTACACAGGGAATATAGCTTCAGTTGTGCAGATGTACCTATTTGGGATTCCCTGGGGTGGGACTTTGGCGTTGAAAACAGAGGTATTGCGTCAAACGGGAATTGTCGAACAGTGGGCGCAAGCCTTCGGTGAAGATTTGATGATGCACAATATCCTCAAAAAACATGGGTTGAGGGTGAAGTTTGTACCTTCGTTGATTATGGTGAATCGTGAAGAGTGCGATTTGCTGGGGATAATCGACTATGTGAAACGTCTCATCCTCTATTCGCGCCTGTACCATCCCCGGTGGCTAGCTATTGTGAGTGAAGCTGTTTCTAGTATTTTGTTTCCCACTTTAGTGATTGTTTTGTTTTTCTTATCGTTAGGTGATGCTCAGTGGGAGGTAGCAGATTTATTGTTTAAATCCTACAGCATTTACACTCTGGGATTACTGTCGTTGATGCTATTGATGGAGATGGCTTTACAGCCGGTGATTCGCTCCCAAGGTCAGCCGGGGACAAAGTTATCAATGGGGATGGTGGGGAGAATGTTGCTGGCTATTCCCGTAACACAGTGGGTATATGGGTTAGCGATGCTCTCTTCTGTGTGGATATCAACGGTGAAGTGGCGGGGGATTGTCTATCGGATTCGAGGCCCTTGGAATGTTCGTTTGGTGGAATACCATCCCTATGATTTTTTAGATCAGCCTGTGGATAGCAAGATATCTCTTTGATTGATACATCATGTAAGGGTCATCAACAAATGAATGATTTGGTGATATCGATATCGAAATTTTTGGTGGCTTGGTTAGTTGTTCAGGTGGGTTTCGTACTACTGTTTTTGGGGAGTTTAAATTCAGGCTCTAAAAGTTTACCCGATGAACAGTTACCGAAAACGGCGGTGGTGTTGTGTTTACGTGGTGCTGACCCGTTTTTACCGGATTGTTTGCGATCGCTACTTCAGCAAAACTATCCAAAGTACAATTTGAAGTTGATTATCGATAGTCAGGATGATCCAGCTTGGCAAGTTGTCAGCAATACTATCGGTGAATTGGGTGTAACTAATTACCAAATCAGTCATTTGCGAAACATCCGATCAACCTGTAGTCTCAAGTGCAGTTCCCTTCTGCAAGCTGTCTCGGAACTAGACGATTCTTACAAGGTTGTGGCGTTGGTAGATGCTGACACTATTGTTCACCCTAATTGGTTGCGGGAATTAGTCTCACCTTTAAATAATCCCTCCGTAGGAGCAACAACTGGAAACCGTTGGTATGTACCTACAGGTACGTATTGGGGTTCGTTAGTTCGTTACATCTGGAATGTTTCGGCGATCGTCCAGATGTATCTATACGGTGTTCCTTGGGGTGGTAGTTTGGCGATAAAAACAGAGGTAATACACCAAACGGGACTATTGGAGAAGTGGGGAGAAGCCTTGGACGAAGACACGATGATTCGTCGTGTCTTAAGTCAACATAACCTCCAGGTCAAGTTCGTACCTTCTTTAATAATGTTGAATCAGGAGGAGGCGGACTTGCCTAGTTTAAGGTATTGGATGCAACGTCAATTAATGACTTCTCGACTTTACCATCCGTTTTGGCCGGGGGTGGTGGCTGAGGCAGTGTTGACAACTTTGCTACCCAATTTGTTAGTTGTGGTGTTTGTCCTGGCTTGGTTTACCGGACAAGGAAGTACAGCTGCGATCGCCTTTATCTGGTATGGGATTTATATCCTGGCGTTAGTTATGCTGACGTTGTTGTTGGAGATGAGCATACAGCCAATAATTCGTTCCCAAGGTAAGCCAGTAACGGAATTCTCTTGGCCAATCATCTGGAAGATGCTCATCGGAATGCCTTTACATCAATGGGTGTATGGGTTAGCGATGTTTCAGTCTTTCAATATGCCTATAGTACATTGGCGTGGTGTTACCTATGAAGTAAGAGGATCTGGGCAGATTCATCTGATGGAATATCGCCCTTATCAGCAAGGGAATCAACCAAGCGATCGCCAAATTTCTCTGTGAACTCTTTAATCTCTATATCGATGCGTGAATCCTAAATTCTTATCCAACTTGCTCAGTAGAAGTGCTTCACCTTACAAACACCTCTGGCTGAGACAAGATACACACCTTCGATGGAATTATGAATAAGCAAAAGCTTCGCATCGCTTTGTTTTCAGGATTGTATTCTCCTTTTTTGACCGGGGTTTCCGTTGCAGTTCACCAGAGAGCGCGTTGGTTACTACAACAGGGTCATGAAGTATTTTTAGTCCATCCGCAATTTAATGATCAGTATCCCAAACAAGTAGGCGATCGCCCCATGCCTGGGTTAGAGGAGTTAAAGTCTTATCCCAATTTCTCTTCTTTCTCATTCCCTACAGAGCCACTGATATTCTACAAGTCTCTACCCCAACCTTTGAGTTATCGCCATTGGAGCGATACCGAGTTACTAGTTGATTTCCAACCCGACATCATTGTGGTGGAAGAAGCCGCCCAAATGCGAGGCTTATATTCAGCCTTAATCCAAGGTTACGGTCGTCCGGTGGGTGTGGAGTATGCACGGCGGACTAAAACCCCGATTATTTCGGTCTTCCACACAGATATTGTGGCCTACATCAAATATTACTTTGGGAATGTCTTCTTTAAGTTGTTGAGTCCGATCATCCCTTATTTGGTGGAGCAAATCAGCCGAACTTATGATCTGAATATATTTTCCTCTCGTGAACAACTCGCTAAATACCAGAAATTAGGATGCCAACCGAGTGAATATGTCCCCTATCAGGGTATTGATTGCGAGAAATTCCACCCTCGCAATATCTGCCATAACCCCATCCCTAATGACGATAGACCAACTATTCTCTTTGTCGGACGCATCACCGCCGAAAAGAATGTCCCACAACTCATAGATATCTATCCTCTGATTGCTGCTCAAATTCCCAACATTCATTTAGTGATTGTGGGTAGTGGCCCTCTAGATGCAGAAATTTGCAAACGTGCAGAAAGGTGGGCTGCGGGTATTACTATCTGGGGTGAATCTCACGGTACAGAACTATTAGGTTGGTTTGCTCGTGCGGATGTCTTTGTCAATCCCTCGGTTACAGAAAACTTCTGCACCACAACTAACGAAGCCTTAGCTTCTGGTACTCCTGTAGTTGCAGCCTTAGCACCGTCTACCTCAGAACAAGTAACTCCTGGTCATAATGGCTTTTTAGCTGAACCCAATAATTCAGCAGATTTTGCTCAAAAGGTGATAGATATTCTCTCAAATCCTACACTTAAAGCAGCTATGGCTGAAAAGGCTCGTCCTTCCATCTTGGAATATGATTGGTCAGCTTGTATGGAGAAGTTTGAAGTCAAGCTGTATGAGTTGGTGCAAGTATCAGACACAGTAGAAACTACCTCTGTTTAACCTGTTTGTAGTGAGGACTTTAGTCCTTATGGTTCTTTTGTATCCTTTAGTTAAGCATCATAAATTGACTCTAGAATGCTAATAATAAAGGCTTCTATTGTTACCTAGCAAGAGATTCAATCTTTTGCGTAGATGAATTTAGCATTAGCATACTAAGTAATGAAGAGCCATTCTTATTTTGAGGACTAAAGTCCTCACTACAAACTTTTTTATTTGTTAATAATTTGTAGAGACACGATTTATGGCATATCTACAAAAGGGTTTTTGTCTCATTGCTCACAGTAAAATATGTTCCATATCATTACAATTATTTTAAAAATCCTGGTTTGTTTTTGAAACCACAGATAAACGCCGATGAGTTATCTGTTTATATCTGTGGTTTCATTTTTATTTACAAACTTGCCTGGGATGCTTTTTCAACTTGCTGAGTAAAGTATGCTTCCTGATGTTGGAGTTGCTTTGCTAACTCTAACCCGTCTTTAAAAGCTGTTAGTGCTTGCGGATAGTCTTTATTTTCTAAATATAATTGTCCCATTTGGTCGTAAGCTTGCATCATCCCATAATAATTAGCGGCTCTTGCTTCTGTTTCTAAGAGAATTTTACTAGTTTCTAAAGCCTCATTAATTTGTCCTTGAGAACGATATAAGGGGATTAATTTCTGCAATGCTTCAGCTGCACGCGCATACTGTTGCAATCCCCAAGCTGTGACATAAGCTGTTTGATAGTTTTTAAAGGCTTCTGGGAGTAGAGCAGGATTTTCTTTAGCGAGGGTTTCGTAATTGGCTGCGATCGCTAGTTGCAAATTTGGCACTTGTATCTGATTATCATTTTGGGAGTAAATTTCTTTCAGCTTACTCAAGACATCAATAGATTTTTGCGGCTGCTTGGCTTGTTGATAGATATAAGCTAGCTGTTGCAGGTATGTTAATTCATCCTGGCGTTCTCCCCTAGAGGTCGCGAAACTTAACAACTCCTCGTAGTTGGTGGCGGCTTGGGGATAATTAAACCAACTCAGATTTAAGTTTCCCAGGGTTTGGAGAGTATCAATTTCCGCAATGGTATCTTTTTGTTGTCGCACCTCTGCCAAAATTTGGTTATAAAGTTCTATGGCAGGTTGAGGCGATCGCACTTTCTGATAAGCTGCACCTAATGCCCGTAATAGCTCTAAATCAACACTGGCTTGAGTTTTTGCTTTTTTGGGTTGTGCCTGCTTTTGAATTGCCTGCAAGCGTTGTGTAATGTAGTATAGCTGTTGGCGATCGCTGCGATTCCAAGCAATCTCACCAACTCTTGACAATGCTTGCACCTCAGCCACAGCACCCAAATAGCGACGCAAGCGCAACTCCCGATTCCATATTTCAAAAGCTGCTTCCTTATCTCCCGCTTGCAGTTTTACCACCGCCTCTTGATTTAACTCATCTAACGCCGCCTGAAGTTTCAGTTTTTCTAGAAGACTTAAAGGCTGTTTATCGCGCAAATTTGGTAAAAGTGGGTCTGGTGTAGTGATTTCTAGGGGACTAGGTGGGAATTTATCCGCCTGTAGAGGATTTTTACTCTGCGCCAGCGTCAAATCACTGCTAAATTGCCAGATTATAGCTGCTGTAATAATTATACTGAAACGTTTGAGCATAAATATTTTACAAATATATGGGCATGGGGAATTGGGCATCTATGTCTAACAACTTTAACTGCAAATTAGTTTGACGCATAAACCATCGATAATTATCCCCAGTTCCCAGTCCCCAATAACCTTTACAATGCTTACAGAGATTTTTTTAGCACCTCAATTTATTTATGGGGATTGTTAATTTTGAATTTTGAATTTTGAATTCGGAGCGAAGCAACGTGACTCATTCTACGGATATCGCCACCTTAGCGCGTTGGATGGCTGCTGATTTTAGTAATCAAGCACAAGCTTTTGAAAATCCACCTTTGTATGCTCATATTCGCGTGTGTATGCGTCCCCTACCCTGGGATATCTTATCAGGAGTGGGATTCTTTGTTGAACAGGCTTACGACTATGCAATCAACGATCCCTATCGCTTGCGGGTGCTAAAGCTAGATATTGTAGGCGATGGCATCCACATTGAAAACTATACTTTAAAGCAAGAAGAAAATTTCTACGGTGCATCCCGTGACTTACAACGTCTCAACGCCTTAAACAGTGACCATATGGAAAAATTACCAGGCTGTAACATGATTGTAGAGTGGACTGGTAATAGTTTCAAAGGCAAAGTTGAACCAGGCAAAGGTTGTATCGTCTTTCGTAAAGGACAAAAAACCTATTTAGATAATGAATTTGAGATTAACGAAGAGAAATTTATCAGTCTTGATAGAGGACGAGATTTAGAGACAGATGAACATCTCTGGGGTTCTGTAGCCGGGCCATTTTACTTCGTGCGTTGGCAGAGTTTCGCTGATGAAGTGGTAATTAGTTCCTGATTCTTGATTATTGAGTAGGTGATTCTTCCCCACTCCCTACTCCCTCATCTCAGACTGTCGCAGCTGACTTGAGAGGATAAGGATAATGAATTCGCTCAACCCTAGTTTCCCATGTGCCATCAGGGTATAGTTTTAACAAACGAAAACCGGGAAAATCTTGATTAATAGCGAAAGTGGGACTTTCTGAATGGAACTGAAAACAAGTTGAGGGACTACCCAGATATTCAACATGATGATGCTGGTGTCGAAACTCTTGGTGAATGTGACCAAATAAGACTAACTTAACTTGGGGATAGCGATCTAGAACAGCAAACAAATCTTCAGGATTTTTGAGCCTACTTGCATCTAGCCAAGCAGAGTTCACAGGAAAAGGAGGATGATGTAAGGCTACTAAAGTGGGATTTTTGCCTAGGATTTGTAATTCGGATTCCAGCCACTCTAGAATTGTATTTGAAAGATAACCATGCCAATTATCAGTTACAGACGAATCCAGCAAGATAAAATTCCAACCACCTCGTAGAAAAGACTTGCGTCGGGAAAGCATTCCTAGATTTAAAATTTTATCCATTGCGATCGCACAGTCATGATTTCCTGGTAGCCAATAAGTCGGGATTTTGAGTAAATTCAGGTGGTATTGCAGATTTTCATAAGATTGAGGCGTACCATCATCAGACAAATCTCCAGTCAGTAGCAGTAAATCTAGTTCATCTCGTAGTTCTCGTAACCGTTCTATCACTGCTTGGAAAGATTCTGTAGTGTGTATCCCTTGCAGTTGGTGATTTTCTGCTGCCAACAAATGTATATCCGTTACTTGAGCTACCGATATTGGAGAAGCTTGATTCATTTTTACGGTTAAGGATTTGTGCGTATTAATATTTGATTCTCCTTTTGGGACAATAGCATTATCTAAAAAAGTAATAAAATTAGCTTGCTAGTACATACATCATTAAGAGCATCAATAACACGATTTACTTTTTATTTCCATACTTATAAAGTAAAATGCTTGTTATTTTTGTTATTTTGGTTAATCAATTCTACCCAATTTATACCAAGTTTTTTGTATAAAATGCTTGATTTGAATAATGGTTTAGGTTTTCATCTATCCTAGGATAGAAATTTTGCTTTTTTTGTATTTTACGACACTCATCTACAGAAGTGTAGATGTTAGTGTTATTCAAGTAAATCTATAATTTCTTGGCGACACCATCATCCATTTCCAGGATTGGTACAAATAAAGTAAAATTTCCCCAAACAAGGGATGTTAATTTAGAGCAAAACCTGTTATTATTGATAATTGTGAGTGCGGCGACATAGCCAAGTGGTAAGGCAGAGGTCTGCAAAACCTCCATCCCCCGGTTCAAATCCGGGTGTCGCCTTAAGGCTTTCAGCCTTTTAAGAGTGCCAAGGGAATACCAAAAGTAACTAAATGGTAGTCAAAGCGATAGTCAAAGGCTGACTAAATGCTGTTAGGTGCAACTTATATTTAACAAGTATCTTTAAAGTTCTTCAGGTGTCTAGCCCCTTAGAGGTTATCAGCTTCTAAGGGGTTATTTTATGTAGTTAGGGTTAGCTGTCCAGCCTCAAGTGCTTATTAGGTAGGGGGTTAAGGGCGATTTAGTGACCGGGGTAACTAGGGTAGGCTTAGAGTTACCCTAGGCACACATGGGTTACATGGTTACATCCTGGTTACTATGATTTCAGGTAGCCCTAGTGATACTGCACTAGTGATAAGGATAAATATTATAGGTTTGGGGACTTTAATAAGGTTCATAAGGATACTTAGGGTTACTAGCTAGAATGGTAGCTATTTTAACTGACCTGGGTTTTAGGGAAAACGCATCTTATTTACTAATAAAAATTAAGAGAGATTTCAAAATGAC
>NZ_CAWUDL010000036.1:0-64956 GCF_963920945.1 Anabaena sp. CCY 9402-a | reverse complement strand
CCGAAATTTCATATCACTCATCAGCTTGCTAGCCTTAACTGAACCGTATTGCACCATAGAGTGATAGTTGTGTTATTAATTTTCACACAAGCAAGGCTTAATAAGCTGGGTTAGCTTTGAGCAGAAGAGTAGTTTCTAAACTGGAAAATCGTGGCGAATTTAAGGCGGAAATTTAAACGCAGAGGGTGATAGAGGTAAGCGCAGAGGTACGCGGAGAGTTTGGTACTAATTAAAAGTCGATTCTGCCTCTAGTCAATAATTTGAATCCTACGGCTAAAGCGGCGAACGCCAGAAACAAATTCCACAAGCTAATGGATTTAAAAAATATACCACCACTCAAAAACACTAGTAAGAAGCCAATACCTAACAAAACCCAGCCGAAATTACCAGTTTCTCGCCGAAAAAATATCAAAGATAATGCACCCGCCATGATGGCTAAAACTGAAGCGGTTGCGGGTAATCTCTGGGAAAATGAATAGTAACCACTAACGAATATGACGTTTTGAGCGAGGAAGTAGATGCCCGTAAATAGTAAAATTAAACCTATAGCTTTAATTAACAGCCTACTCATAATTTGCCTGCATCTTTTTTGATGGCAGTGTTTATTGTTACCAAAATTATACTTTAGCTTGGCAATAATGCTGGGGTATTTTAGGTAAATTTTGTTTAATTACTCAGAGTTTAAATATCTAACCCTGTGACTGTTAGCTCTGGTGGATGCTCAACAGTGAACTGGTAATGTAATTCTTGCTTCTCTTGGGGTGGAATCGTTAACCGCCATTCCAGAATCCCCATTTCGCTGAGGGGTATTTGGGGGTTGCTGCGATTGAGGCGAACTCTAATTTGCTCGTTGCGGCTAATTGGTAGTTGTTCCGTTAACTTTAAAAGGGTTTCTTGATTGAGCAAGTTAGTAACTACTAAACGATACGCGTAAGTTATGCGGCGTTGGTTGCCAATCAGTTTTTTATCTACTTGACGCTCAACTAAATCACGCTCAATTTTTAAACCTTCGTCAATTCCTAAGTTAAGTTCAAATTCTTGTCCTGGGGCAATATTTTCTAATTCAGTTGTGCCAACAAATAGATCATCACGGAAAATATTGGCTGTACCTGCTAATAAAGTTGCACCATTAGGACTATTTTTAACATTGGCTTCTAGATAAGCAAAGCTAACTAGACGTGGCATGGCGACATACTGAAAATCACAGGGGTAGTCGTCGTTAAAAATTGTGGTTTTATGAGGTGTACCATCACTAGGGATGTTACCACCGCCATTGAGTTTAAAGGTGACAATACTACCCTGTTTGACTACCTCGACTGCCATATTTTGTGCTGATAAAAAATTCTCCTCGTCCTCTGCTTCTGGTGGCATTCCTTCCGTAGATGAAGCAGACATAGCTGTAATAGCGGGTAGGGATGGGCTAGCTAGTTTGCGTAGCGATCGCGCGGCTGGAGGTGTTACGGTGTCTATATACCAAGGATTTAATTTCGGTGGGAGTGTGCCTAATCCTGGTTTGGCAGTGGATAAGGTAAGGTTCACATCCTGCCAATCTTCGCCAGTATTTTGGGTGACTTCTGCTAGATAACTTAAGTTTAATGTCTTGCTAGTAGTATTCAACCGCAGGTCATATAGAGGCTGCCAACTGGCACGATTCACCACGTAAGATAGCTCTAACTCGAATTCTCCTGCATCTGTAACTTCTATTCCTACAACCAAGGTAAAACTTTCTTTGGCGTGGGGTGTTTGAACGCTGTGTAATGAGTTACGTAGGGCTTGAATTTGTTTGTCTAATTCTTTTTGTTGGTTGTTACACTCAGCAGCAGCGATCGCATATTCGCTGTACTGACTGCCTAAAAAATTCAAAAAATCTAGGGTTTCGCTCAGACTAAGATTTTTCCGCGATAGGCTTTGGGCAAAGGGTTCTTCTGTTTTTTCCCGTAAGCCTGCAATAAATTGAGATTGTAAAGTTAAAGCATCTACCTGGGCTTGGAGATGGCGTTTTTCGGTTTCTAATTGCTGAATTTGTCTAGTTAACTGGGCAGCTCGTTCGGCTACTGGTTCGGTAGTGTAAATGCGATCGCAACTCACTGCTAACAAACGCACTTCAACCGTACCTTTACCACTAACTCGGACAGATTCAGGTTCTAGAGTCACTGGCAGTAAAGGGATAACTAATTCCCGTTCCGAACCTGTGACGGACACCTTACCCTGTCTTGTAACCAGGGCTTTGTCACTGTACACCGTCACAGATACAATCTGACTTTGTATTGTTTTGCGCCAAGATGGTATTTCCGGGTTAACCACTGCCAGTTTTTTCCTGTGTTAAATGACTCTCCTGGTTAATTATTAAGGCTTAAAGGTCTACGTCGTCAAGCGGCTTAAGTAATGAGTAATGAGTAAATTTCCCCTTGTCTCCCCTGCGCCCCTACTCCACTTCACTAGCATCAGGGGCAACAGTCTGTTCTACAAATTGCTTCGCTGCATCCAGCAAATACTCATAGTAAGTCCGCGCGACGATAGATAGCTGTTTACCAGCCGGGTAAACCATGTACCAATTCCGTTTAATCGGGAAATGTTGCACATCTAAAATGCTAAACTCAGCTGCATCTGACAATAGAGTATGCCGAGATAAAGCAGAAATTCCTAAGCCGCCAGCGATCGCTTGTTTGATTGCTTCATTACTGCCTAATTCCAGCTTAACTTTTACTTTTATGTCGTGTTCGTCTAGGAGACTCTGCACAGCACGGCGCGTTCCTGAACCTGGTTCACGCATAATGAAAGGTTGATTAGATAAACGTTCTATGGGTATGTTTTTTTCCTTAGCTAATGGATGATTTAAGGGTGCAAATACAACCAAAGGATTATCTAAAAATGGCTCACAATTTACATCTAAATTTTCTGGAACTTGACTCATAATGTATAAGTCGTCCATATTACTCATCATCCGTTCTATGATGCCTTCGTGATTTGTGACTTGTAGCGAAATTTCAATTCCTGGATAAAGTTCACAAAACGGCCCCAACAAACGGGGGATAAAGTATTTTGCTGTTGTGATTACTGCTAAACGTAACTGACCTTGTTTTAGCCCTTTTAAGTTGGCAACTTTCATTTCAAACTGGACTATTGTCTCGAATATTTGCCGACAAGTTGCAAATAATTCTCGCCCTGCTTCTGTCAAATAGAGGCGTTTTCCTACTTGCTCAAATAGTGGTAAACCTACCGATTTTGTCAGCTGCTTAATCTGCATCGAAACAGTCGGTTGGGTTAGAAATAATTCCTCGGCTGCACGGGTAAAACTACCATGTCGTGCAGCTGCCTCGAACACTTTTAACTGGTGTAGGGTCGCCTGATTCAAGAGTGATTCTCCTCTAATAGCGATTTATCAATATAAAACTAGTATCACTAAATACTCGCCAATGATAGAAATTTACTCATATCAAAGCTATGAGTTTAGTATAGATAAAACTCTATTCTCGCTATTAAAAAAAATAGTTTTACTTATGGTATTGAGAAGTTATCATCAATAAAACAAGCAAAGCGTAAGATGCCTTCCATCTGCAAGATGAATGCTGAATACTGAGCGCATAAATTTTAAATGGCAATTTCCCTAATTGCTCATTTTTTAATTAGTAGTTCATCATTCATCATTCATCATTCCATACTTCTTCTGTAATTTTCACAGGAAGCTTGACTAAATCTGGCAACATTAACACTTCTCTTTCAGCAACTTGTTCTTTAATATTTACTGGCAAATTTAATGGTTGGCGTTGTTCAATCCAGCAACTTGCTATAGGCAAAGTTTGTTCCAATTCATCTAGGGGTCGGGGGATAACCATCACGGCGTTCAGCTCCCCAATGCGTTCTGCCTCAAACATTCCCGCTTCTACTGCTACGGCGACGTTAGCTACAGAGCCACGGATAATGGCTGTACACAAACCCGCACCAATTTTTTCATAGGATGCTAGCTGCACATCAGCCGATTTAAGCATGGCATCACACGCACCTACCATTGCTGGAAAGCCTCGTGTTTCTACTAAACCAATTGCTTGGTTACTTAATCGACTATACTGACCTTCTTCCATGAATTGGCTAAGACGGTTAGTAATGGGTAGCACTACGTCGAGGTTGGGAAAAGGTCGGGGAATTACCAAGCTAGAAACCAATTGACCGAACTGTTCGGCAGTCTGTACACCAGCTTCTACAGCCAGACGGACATCAGCAATGCCACCACGGACGATCGCCGTACAGTGACCACTACCAATTTTTTCGTAGCCAACTAGGTGAACCCCAGCTGATTTCAGCATCATGTCCGCAGTTCCCACGATCGCGGGAAAACTGAGGGTAGATACCAAGCCTAAAGCAGTATCATTGAAGCTGTCTTGACGACGGTTTGTCTGGTTCGTGCTAATAGACTTTTGATTATATGTCTCCATGTGAATCCTCCAGGATACTCACAAACTAACACTTACTCAGAGCTATCGTCAGAAACGGGGGTGTTTAAAAATTGCCTATGGGGAAATAATGTCACTAAAAGTCTTTGGATACTCCCTTGCCCATAAATTTGAGTACCGAAGGTATTAGAGGATTCAGTGGCAGTTTCAGTTTGACCAGATTCTAAATCTTCTGGGCTTAGTTCTGTCTGGGTAGAGTCAGTCTCATGATGATCTTCTTCTACGGCGGCAGGTTGATTTTCTGGTGCTGTAGAGGATTCTGGTACAGATATAGACTGGTGCGTTACTTCTACAAAAGCTGCGGCTGAGATGGTAGTTGAGGTAATCACTTTGCTCTCATTTTCTTGGGGCTTTTGGGTACTTGTAGCAGCAGCGTTATTGGTGGATGTCTCCGCCTGCGGTTCTATGACACTAATCGGACGACTAATATCGCCCACAACTGAACCGGGTGTAACTACTAGTCCTGGAGCAACAGAAGAGTTAAATACTGTTGTTGCTGCACCAATACAAGCATTCGTGCCGATTTTGCCTTGACCAACCATCAAAAAACCTGCTCCCAAGTTGACACCGGGTTCTATTTCTATTGTTCCTTCATTAACTTGGAGAATTGACCCCATACCAATACAAACTCCTGCCCCGATGATAATCTTGCTGTTTGTAGCCGCTTGGAGTATCACCCCTGGTGCAACTACTGCACTTGGATGAATTGTCACCTCACCACTAATGTAGGCATCAAAGTTATTGTGGAGGCGCAGTGGCGGCACAGACATGGAAATTTTAACCTCGGAAGCCGAATATCAAGGGAGTGCTAATACCAATGCGCAATTCGTAATTAAGAAACATCTGGGTTTCAAGCTTTGCATCTATTGCTTAATTTTGAAGAATTGGTATAAGTCCTGAGTAATGAGTAATGAGTAATGAGTAATGAGTAATGAGTAATGAGTCAGGTGATTATTGCTTGTCATCAACAAAGACCTGAGTTGCAACTGCACTGACTACTCACAACTCAGCACTTTTAACTCAGCACTACTATGGACGCTGAATAATGGTTTCCAACACTCGCCGCTTGGCTTTGGGGTCAATACCAATCAAGCGCACGTATTCGCCTGCATATTCAGCTAAGGTGGATTCTACAGCCGCGATCGCTTCTCTTTCTGAGTTAGCTGAAATGAGGCCGGTACTATTCCAAGAACCTGTGCGGAATCTTCTTTGATCTACGTGTTCGATACTAATCTTATAGCCACCAGCCAAGACTTGCCGGACTTGATCGACTACCTCAGAACTCAACCGAGTGCTAGTAGCTGTTGCTGTCCCTGTTGACGATGATGATGCACTCACCATCGATCTCTGGCTACCAGATGGTGCTACTTGACCATTGGGGCGTTGGATAATGGTTTCTAATACGCGCCGTTTAGCTTTGGGGTCAATGCCAATCAGACGCACATACTCACCTTGATGGTTGTCTATACACTCTTCTAAAGCAGAGACGACTTCATTGGCTGAAGTGGCTTCAATTGGCTTACAACTATTCCAAGAGCCTGTACGGAAGCGTCGCTCATCTACGTGTTCTGTGCCAATTTTGTAACCACCTGCTAGGAGTTGGCTAATTTGCTGTACAGTTTCCGCCGGTAGTCTACCACTACCAGATCCGTTACTGTAGCTACTGCCGTTACCGTTGTAGCTACCGTTTTTCTGACTTGCAGGTGCTTTAAAGCTAGTCGAAGCTTGAACTGCACCATCAGGACGTTGAATGATGGTTTCTAATACCCGCCGTCTACCTGCATCAATCCCAAACAGACGCACATACTCGCCACTGTGGTCGGCTAGACAGACTTCTAATGCTGCTACTGCTTCACCTAATGTTCTGGCTTCAATGGGTTTGCAGCTAGTCCACGAACCTGTACGGAATCTTCTTTGGTCTACGTGTTCTGAGCCAATTTTATAACCTTGCTCTAATAAATAGCGTAATTGGTCTATGGTTTCTGCACCCAGGCTATTGCTTGCCACTTCACTACTCCTTCCTATTTCTATGACATTAAGTTTATTACTTGTATAAGATTTAGCGTTCTTATCACGAATGGGTGCAATACACTTGTTATCCGCAGCACAAAGATAACCAGCTCGCAAGGCTTGGTTAATCCCAATCACATGATGGGCAAATTCCTGATCTTGATCTTGCACGTCTGACAAGCGATCAGCCTGCTGTTGGGTGGTGATAATCGCGCCTGAAGGCACATATTTACCAGGGGGAATTTCTACGTCTTGAATCAAGGCGTGCATCATGATAATACAGCCTGCTCCTACCCTGGAATTAAATACCGTAGAGCGAAAACCAATAAATGAATTTTCCCCAACATAAGCAGGGCCGTGAATCAGGGCCATGTGGGTGATAGAAGCATTTTTGCCAACCCAAACCGAGTATTCATTGCTATCATCGCCTATGACTCGGCCTTGCTCCAAACCGTGAATGACGACACCATCTTGAATATTAGTATTTTCACCAATATAAAAAGGTGTACCCTCATCGGCTCTAATTGAAGTTCCTGGAGCAACGATTACATTTGCACCTATGTGGACATCCCCAATAATGTTGGAAAAAGAGTGTACAAATGCGGTTTCATGGATTTCTGCTTCCGCTAAACTCCTTGACCACGGGGTTGGGGGAGCCGCCGTGCTGCGGACTGCCATTGCGAGATTCCTCCTAAATTAAGTGTCAATAGTCTATATTTCATAGTCCATAGTCTGAGTGTGTTGACTATTGACTATTGACTGTTGACTACCTGTATTGGTCTTTTTTGCTATAAATGAGACGATCTTCTACGTAAATAGTATCAATTATCGCCACTACTGCTGCATCCAAAGGACGCTGCTCACTTCCAGGTACTTGACGCGCCGCACTACCACGACTGATCAATACCCACTCATCCACCCCTGCACCTACGTTATCTGCTGCTACTTCGTAATTTTGCAGGAGGTTTCCTTCTTCATCTACTAATTGCAACAACAGTAGCTTCACACCTCTGAGACTAGGTTCTTTTTGTGTGCTAACTACTGTGCCACGAACTTTGGCAATTTGCATTACTCACTATGGTCTTCTGCCGAAGGGACGAATGGCGTTCACATTTTCCCGGAATTGCTCTACATCTTCGGTATAACGAATTGGAAGAACGTACTCTAAGTTCTCATGAGGACGAGCAATGATGTGTGTAGACAACACTTGTCCACCGTTGACGCGCTTCACTGATTCAACCCCTGCGCCTACAGAAGCTTGTACTTCCGATACATCGCCTCTCACAATTACGGTAACTCGACCACTACCAATTTTTTCGTAGCCTACCAAGGTGACACGAGCAGCTTTTACCATCGCATCTGCTGCTTCTACCACTGCGGGAAAGCCTAGCGTTTCTACCATTCCTACTGCAATTGACATTCTTTTTGATTCCTGAATAAACTTTCTAGCTTTGAATTTCCATTGACGCTCAAGAAGGCAACCCCGTTAATGAGTTTTTCTACTCAGCTTTTAGGTACGGAACTGTTCCACAGCTTCCGTATAACGAATCGGTAAGACGTATTCTAGGTTCTCATGGGGGCGGGCAATGATGTGTGTAGATACAACTTCACCACCATTGACTCTTCTGGCTGCTTCAATTCCAGCTGCTACTGAGGCTTGTACCTCAGATACATCTCCCCGCACAATTACAGTAACTCTAGCACTACCGATTTTTTCATATCCTACCAAAGTTACGCGTGCAGCTTTCACCATCGCGTCAGCTGCTTCTACTACTGCGGGAAATCCCTTGGTCTCAATCATTCCAACTGCAATTGGCATCCCATATCTCCTAAAAAATTAATCCAATCAGTACTGCGGTTTGAAAATTTTGCCGGGGAAGCTCATCTTGAGCTACAAAAACACTTCCAAACTAAGCATAGAAAAGGTTGGCATCTATGGCAATATAAATTAGTATAATAGTTTATAATAAAAAAGTTTTAAAAAACTTAACAAAAATTTGTACCTGTGATCTGTTCAATCAAAGTTTACGGATTACTATAGCAACCACTTGTGCTTTATAATTTTTTTATTACATTTACAAAAAGATATCCATAGTCGAGGCTAGTCCCCTCTGGTAAAGGAAGATCAGAGTCTGTAAGCTTTGCTGTCTCTGGTTTCTCTACAGTTTGTAGTAAGTATCAAGGCTAAATGAAAAATATATAAGAATATATAAGTTTTTTAAATAAGCTCTATAAAATTATGTTTTCAAGGTAGAAACCAAGAGTTTAAATCACAGAAAATATGCAGAATACAAATGTTTTAACACAAATAAGCTTGACTTTAATGGCAGTTTTTGTAGGGGAAATTTAAGTAAAATATACTCATCTAAGAGTTTAATAAAAAAATTAAAAAAAGCATAGTTTTTGAGAAAAATTAATTTGTTTTAGTAAATGATGGTTTTAAGGGTTTTAAGAAAATTTAAGGCTGAGTCTTCAAGGGAAATCAATAAATGAATCAGTTTCTATTTGCAACAAGTTGGTGTATGCCTTTTTATAGTTTGTTAGGCGCACTCATAACCTTGCCGTGGAGTATAGGTATCATCCGACGAACAGGGCCAAGACCTGCGGCGTATTTCAACTTGTTGACTACCCTTTTAGCTTTTGCTCATAGCCTCTTAGTATTTAAGGATATTTGGAATAGGGAACAAGAAAACTGGGTCATTACTTGGTTTCAAGCGGCGGATTTAAATTTATCCTTTGCTTTGGAAATTTCACCGGTTAGCATTGGGGCAACAGTTTTAATCACAGGGTTGAGTCTACTAGCGCAAATCTATGCTCTAGGTTACATGGAAAAGGACTGGGCTTTAGCAAGATTTTTTGGACTAGTCGGATTTTTTGAAGCGGCACTGAGTGGTTTGGCTTTTAGTGACTCTTTATTTCTCAGCTACGCACTATTGGAAGTTTTGACACTTTCTACCTACTTGCTAGTGGGATTTTGGTACGCACAACCCCTAGTAGTAACAGCAGCAAGAGATGCGTTTTGGACAAAACGAGTGGGAGATTTATTACTACTAATGGCAGTAGTGACACTTTCCACCTTAGCGGGTAGTTTGAATTTTTCTGACTTATATGAATGGGCGCAAACAGCGAGTTTAGACCCAGTAACCTCAGCATTGTTAGGTTTGGCTTTGATTGCTGGCCCAGCAGGTAAATGCGCTCAGTTCCCCTTGCATATGTGGTTAGATGAAGCCATGGAAGGCCCTAACCCGGCTTCAGTCATGCGGAACTCCTTAGTGGTCGCTGGTGGTGCTTATATATTGTATAAACTACAACCGATTCTGGCTCTCTCACCTGTCGCATTGAATGCTTTATTGATTATAGGTAGCGTGACAGCAGTGGGAGCTAGTTTGGTGGCTCTAGCCCAAACGGATATAAAGCGTGCTTTATCCCATTCTACTAGTGCTTATATGGGATTAGTATTTTTGGCAGTGGGATTAGAGCAGGGGGGTGTAGCCCTGATGTTGTTATTAACCCATGCGATCGCTAAAGCATTATTATTTATGAGTTCTGGCTCAGTCATTTTCACTACCCACAGTCAAGACTTGACAGAAATGGGTGGTTTATGGTCTAAAATGCCGGCAACTACTACAGCCTTTATAGTTGGTTCAGCCGGGATGGTGACAATATTACCACTGGGTAGTTTTTGGGCAATGCTAGCCTGGGCTGATGGCTTAGTGAGAGTTTCCCCCTGGGTGATTGCAATTTTAATCTTAGTCAACGGGTTAACCGCCTTAAACTTGACACGGGTATTTAGATTAGTGTTTTGGGGTCAACCGCAACAAAAAACCCGTCGCGCTCCGGAAGTCGGCTGGACGATGGCTTTCCCAATGGTATCACTGACAATTCTGACGTTAATCTTACCTCTGATGCTACAGCAATGGTACTTACTCCCAGCTTGGGAAAGTATTGATTGGTACGTAGTTTTAGTGTTGGTTTCTTCTACGGTAGCTGGGGTAGTCATCGGGTCAACCATTTATCTGCACAAAGCTTGGTCTAGGTCAAGAATTATGGCTTGGCGAATGATGCAAGACTTATTGGGTTATGACTTTTACATTGACCGCATTTATCGCCTCACCATAGTGAGTACAGTATCCATACTATCGAAAATTTCCGCGTGGAGCGATCGCTATTTAGTTGATGGCTTGGTAAACTTAGTCGGTTTTGCCACGATTTTCAGTGGACAAGGCTTGAAGTACAGCATTTCGGGTCAATCCCAAGGATATATGTTGACCATCCTAGCGGTAGTCAGCGTCCTGGGCTTTTTCATTAGCTGGTCATTAGGCTTATTAGATAAGTTGCCTTTTTGAGTGCTGAGTATTGAGTATTGGGTGGAAAAACTGGAAGAGAGGAAAGTTAAAAGTATTTATTTATCTCTTGTCACCTGTCACCTGTCCCCTGTCCCCTGTCCCCTGTCCCCTGTCACCTTCCTTATGCTAAGTGTCTTAATTTTTGCGCCATTGTTGGGTGCGCTGTTAGTTGGTTTATTCCCTGCTGGCGTGAATGGGAAAATTTCCCGCAGTATCGCGTTGATTGTTGCAGGATTAATTTTCTTGTGGACTGTCATATTGGCTAGCCAGTTCAATCCAGGGGAAGTTAACCAACAGTTTAGTGAGTTTTTACCCTGGATAGATGCGTTGGGATTGAATTATAATCTAGGAGTAGATGGGCTATCCTTGCCTTTGCTGTTGTTGAATGGATTATTGACTGGTATAGCTATCTACAGCACCGATGAATCTCTACAACGTCCTCGGTTTTATTACTCTTTGATTTTGGTGTTGAGTGCTGGAGTAGCCGGAGCATTTATTGCCCAAGATTTACTGCTGTTTTTCTTGTTTTACGAGTTGGAATTGATTCCCCTGTATCTGCTAATTGCTATTTGGGGTGGTGCGAAAAGAGGTTACGCTGCTACAAAATTTCTGATCTATACTGCGGTTTCGGGAATCTTGATTTTAGCTAGTTTCCTGGGTATGGTGTGGCTGAGTGGTGCTGACAGCTTTTCCTTAACAGCATTAGATGCTAAATCTCTACCGTTAGCTACCCAGTTGCTACTCCTAGGGGGAATTTTAATTGGTTTTGGCATCAAAATGCCCCTAGTTCCCTTTCACACTTGGCTACCAGATGCTCACGTTGAAGCTTCTACGCCGATATCTGTGCTGTTGGCTGGTGTATTGTTGAAACTGGGAACTTATGGCTTGTTGCGTTTTGGGATGGACTTGTTACCAGAAGCCTGGGCATATTTAGCCCCTTGGTTGGCAGTTTGGGCAGTGGTGAGTGTGTTGTATGGCTCATCCTGTGCGATCGCTCAAACTGATATGAAAAAAATGGTAGCCTATAGTTCTATTGGTCACATGGGCTATATCTTACTAGCCGCCGCCGCCGCCACACCATTAAGCACATTGGGTGCTGTCATGCAGATGATTAGCCACGGTTTAATTTCTGCCATGCTGTTTTTATTAGTGGGAGTTGTCTATAAAAAAGCTGGTAGCCGTGATTTAAATGTGATTCGCGGACTGCTAAACCCAGAACGGGGTATGCCTTTAATTGGTAGCTTGATGATTATAGGCGTGATGGCTAGTGCTGGTACTCCGGGAATGGTAGGATTTATTTCAGAATTTATTGTCTTTCGCGGCTCTTTTGCTGTATTCCCGGTACAAACGTTGGTATCAATGCTGGGTACAGGTTTAACGGCGGTTTACTTTTTAATTCTGCTCAACCGTGCCTTTTTTGGTCGCTTGTCTGAGCAAGTGATCAACCTACCTAGAGTTTACTGGAGCGATCGCATTCCTGCCTTTATCTTAGCTGCCCTGATTGTCATTTTTGGTATCCAACCAGCTTGGTTAATACGTTGGTCTGAACCCACAATCACCGCTATGGTAAACGTAGAACATACAGTTGCCACTGTCTCCTTAGAGCCAACAAAAAGCCAAAACTAAATATCCAGTGTTTAAGAATTGGTAATGAGTAATAGGAAAATAATTACCCATTACCAAATAGCCATTAATTAAGAAAAATAATTAAAAAAATATTTTTATTTTTTGGAGAATTACAATGGTAGCTATTAAAAAGAAGCAGAATCATAATCCTTTAGCTGAGTATATTCAACGCCTCCAAACAGGACAAGCTTTACTGGCAGACAGTCCACAAAATGTCTTAGAAGTTGTAGGTATCCTCAAAAGCTATGGAGTAATTATAGATGCTTATTCAAAGAACTTGATTTATATTTCTGAAAATCAATTTTTAGTATTTTTCCCATTTTTTAAATATTTTAATGGTGAAATTAATTTCCAAAAATTACTTCGTCATTGGTGGCACGACAGAATCAATTTTGAGTATGCAGAATATTGCATGAAAGCCATGATGTGGCATGGTGGCGGCGGTTTAGATGCTTATTTAGATACTAAAGAATTTCAAGAAAGAGCAGAAGCAGTTATCAAAGCAAAATTTGGCATCAATCCCTTGATCATGGGTTTGAATCAACTGTTTCCCGACTTTTTAACTGAACAGTTACGGATGTCTGCTTACTACAGTGGTTTGGGACAATTTTGGCGGGTCATGGCTGATATGTTTCTAGACTTATCAGACCGCTATGACCGAGGTGAAATTAAAACTATTCCTGATGTTGTAGAACATATTAAAGCGGGGTTAGTAGCGGATGCGTTAAAGCCAATTACCTACGCTGTGAAACTTAACAAAAAAGTCTATGAAATTATTCCTCAAAGTTTGGGGTTGACTTTTTTAGCAGATACCGCAATACCTTATGTAGAAGCAGTATTCTTTAGAGGTACGCCATTTTTAGGAACAGTTTCATACAACGCCCAAGGTTATCAAGTTCCACCCGATCAATCTCGATTCCAATATGGGGCATTATACGCTGATCCGTTGCCTATTGGTGGTGCAGGTATTCCGCCTACATTGTTAATGCAGGATATGCGTCATTATCTACCAGAGTATCTGCACGAAGTTTATCGGCGAGGTTTACGGGGTGAGGATGATTTGCGTGTGCAGATTTGTATGACTTTCCAAAAATCTATGTTTTGTGTGACTACAGCCGCGATTTTGGGATTGATGCCTTATCCTGCGGATAGTGAAGAAGCATCTGAGCAAGAGGCTAATCGAGTTTATTTAGAAAAATGGATGGATAGGTTACAAAATTCACAGTTGCTGAATGTGAATAAGTAAGGTTGCGGGGGGAGTTTAAACGCAGAGGAGGAAGGAGGTAGGCGCAGAGTTTCGCAAAGAGTCCGCTAGATTAGGCTTCTGGTTCTACGCCGAGCGATGGCGTAACCGCCCAGCGTAGCTGATCGCAATTGAGCAATCAGGCGATCGTTCCTTTGATGTTCTTGTTCGGCTCTTTCCTCACCCGTCAGCAACAAATTACCCTGCGAATCCCACCAGCGTAGCCAAGGTAATTCGGCGTTTTGATATTCGCCCTGCCAAATTCCTAACTCAACTCCCAAGGGCAGAATAGGATAATTTCCATGCTCAGTTGCTGCTAATAACTGATATTGTCCACCAATTAATTCATAAACTTCCACACTGGCTTTATTGACTTCATAAATGCCATAGAAGGGAAGACGAATTACCTGCTCATAAATCCAAAATTTGCCCTTCCAAGGGGTTTTGTCTCGTTCTTCACTACCATCGCCAGAGACAAATTCCAATGCAATCAATGGGGCAATAAACTCTCTCCACAGTACATAAGACCTTCGTGTTTGTCCATCAAGCAAAGGCGGTACATTCCCTACATAAAACCAATCCGGTGCTTCTGCGCCTTTTTCTGGGGGGTCAGTTAAACGCCAGTAAATGCCTAAGTCTTGACCAATACAATATTGCCCATCAGTGTGTAATTGTTTAAGAATGGGTTGAATTGAGTCCGTCAATAAAATACTTTGGGGATGCTCTTGCCAGTTTTTCACGAATTTACCATCAGACTCTGGTAGCTGCGTATGGTCTGGGAAAGGTGTAAGTTCGGTTGTGGGATTAGTTGCAGAGGTCATAAGGCTACCTTTGCAGAGGGTAAGGGTTGTTTTTTAGTTTAGCAATACCTATAGAAAAAGAGTGAGTCAATTAGTAGGGTGCGTCAGTGCGAGCAAATCTCATATCAGTACACCTGGGAATTATTCATACTGACGCACCCTACCCTACTATTTTCTTCACAAACCTCATTCAAGTGCCAACTATCTATATATGTGAAAATGAGTACAAATATTTTGGGAGTTGCAAAGATGGCTTGGGTAGCAGGTGATCAGTTGCAGGGTGGGAAATACACGATTGAAAAGGAGTTAGGAAGGGGACGCTTTGGTATTACATATCTGGTAAAAAACAGGAATAGCGATCGCCTAGTTGTTAAAACTATAAATGATAACCTGCTTCAATCTCTTAGTCAGCCGCAACGCGAACGACTAGAGAATATGTTTTTGCAAGAGGTGAATAATCTTACCCGATGTCAGCATCCGCATATTGTGAAGTTTAAAACACCCTTTAGAGAAGGAGAGTATCCGTGTCTGGTAATGGAGTATGTCGGTGAAGATAGTTTGGCTAATCTTCGTCCAGCAATCCTTTCGGAACAAGACGCACTGCGTTACATTCAGCAAATTGGGGAAGCTCTGATAGTAGTACATCAAAATGAACTGATTCATCGGGATGTGCGTCCAGAAAATATTCTGTTGCGGAAGCGAGACGGGAATTTAGAAGCGGTGTTAATTGATTTTGGTTTAGCTCTTGATTTTGATTACATTTTAACCACAAGCCGGACTAAAGAAACGTCCGCCGGATTTACACCATCTGAGCTTTGTATTAAAGGTACTATAGCCAAGGCGTATAGTGATGTTTATTCACTAGCGGCTACTCTTTATAAACTGCTGACGGGGAGAACACCTGTGGATGCAGTCAAGCGTAAATTAGACGGTGAGCATTTAGTTTCCCCAAAAGAATACAATCCTCAGATTAGCGATCGCACCAACAGGGCAATTTTAACAGGGATGCAACTAGATCCCAAACAGCGTCCACAATCAATGCGGGAATGGCTCGATTTATTAGGGTTGAATCAGCCTGAGGCAACTGTTACATCTAACACCAAGCCAAATTGGGAACGAAACATTCAGGTTTGGGGAATTATTATAGCTGCGATCGCAGCTTTTGCAGCCTTACTTGCAGGTATAGCTCCTTGGATTCCTATTTTTACCTCTCCATCTCCTAGCCCATCATCAGTTTCTCCCAGTCCTCCATCTAGCCAAACTCCGTAGAATCAGCTAAACTCTTATCATAATACTTGCGTTTAATTAATTATTTTTACTTAGAGGTATTCATGCCCTGGATAGCAGGACAACAATTACAGGGTGGTAAATATGTAATTGAGAAAGTCCTGGGACAAGGGGGATTTGGAATTACTTATAAAGCATTGCAAGTTGAGCTAAATCGTCCAGTTGTTATCAAGATACCCAATGAATTTCTCAGCCATGATCCAGAGTATGAAAAATATGTAGAGAGATTTATTAAAGAAGGGAGAATACTGGCACGCTTATCTCAAGACCCTCATCCTCATATTGTGGCAGTAATTGACCTGTTTCAAGAAGGTAACACCCACTGTCTAGTCATGGAATTTGTGGAAGGTGAAAATTTGTTTGAGGCTGTGAAACGCAGAGGGGCGTTACCAGAATCCGAAATTGTGCCTTGTATCTGTCAAATCGCAGAAGCTTTGACGGTGGTGCATCAAGCAGGACTGGTACACAGAGATGCACACCCAGGAAATATAATGCTGGGGAAAGATGGCAATGCAGTTTTAATTGACTTTGGCATTGCTAAAGGAATCGAGCCTCAAACTTTGACTTCAACAGGCAATGCGGGTAATCGGGGTTTTGCACCTTATGAACAGATAATTAGAGGTAGTCGAGAGCCAACAGTTGATATTTACTGTCTAGCTGCCACACTATATTATGCCGCGACAGGTCAGCCCCCTACAAATTCTCTTTCTCGTGTAGTGACAGGTCAGTCCCCTACAAATTCTCTTTCTCGTGGTACAAATTTTCTTTCTCTTAGGGTTGAGCGTGTGATTAAAGAAGATCCTCTTATCCCGCCCAAGCAAATTAATCCAGACATCAGTAAACGATTAAATCAAGCAATTGTCTATGGTATGGCACTGGAGGCAAAAGACCGTCCTCAGTCAATGCAGGCATGGTTAGTAATGTTAAAAGCAACAATAGCAACAGCTCGTGAATTAGGTAGAATTACGCTAATAGAATGGTTGATTGGTGTCTTATTCAATAATTTGTTTATAGGCTACTTCTTAGCTGCTTCTAACTATTCGTATATAGTTTGGATTGTCGTTGTAGCTATGCTTTGGACTTTGGCGATGGCTGCGGCAGGGGTAGGAGATGTGGTTATGGTTGAGGCGGCGGCGGCGTATCATTTAGAGACTGCGCGTGTGAATTATGAAACTGGGTATATACTTCGGGTTCAGGTTTTTGCAGGACTTTTGGCTGTAACTGGGGCTTGGGCTGTGACTAAAGCTGTAACTGCGGCTTGGTTTGTTGTGGCAATTATCGCAGGATTTTTCACCATAGGTATGGCTTGGTTGGTAGGTGGGGGTGTGATTGTGGCTGGAAGTATATTACAAGACTCTTTTAGCAAAGCTATTACTTTTTTAATTTTATTGAGCATTTCTAATATAGGCTTGGGTTTAGGATGGCAATTGGGCAGGATGATCCATGCACCTTGACTTTAATAGCCATAGAATTATGCTTATGGTTAAGCACTGATATTTAAACTTTTGGCTTGGGTTTGGGGCTGGTAGGACACCGAGTTTTTAACGGAGTCTCATAACTTACTCAATATTAAAGTCTTTGAGGGGAAAGAAGTTTGTAGTAAGGACTTTAGTCCTTAAATGAGGACTAAAGTCCTCACTACAAACCAGTGCGATCTCGTTCATCAACAGCATTATCTAATAACTATTCTGTCGTTAGGAAACAAGTTGCTGTCGTTAGTCATTAAGTTTTGATAATAAAGTCTACTTCAGAACTAGTAAGATTTGATTCAGACTTCTGGTTCAACGCCAAGCGACCTTAATTGAGCAATCAGGCGTTCATTTCTTTGACGTTCTTGTTCTGCCCTTTGGCGTTCTTGTTCGGCTCGTTCTTCACCAGTCAGCAACAAATTACCTTGCAAATCCCACCAACGTAGCCAGGGTAATTCAGCATTTTGATATTCCCCATCCCATATACCTAACTCCACACCTAATGGATGTATGGGATAATGTCCGCGTTCATTGGCTGGTAATAATTGATATTGTCCATCGATTAAGTGATAGACTTCTACACTAGCTTTATTTACTTCATAAATACCGTAAAAAGCCGGATGAATTACCTGCTCATATATCCAAAATTTACCCCTCCAAGGAGTTTTGTCTCGTTCCTCTGTACCATCGCCAGAAACAAATTCTAAAGCAATTAACGGGGAAATAAACTCACGCCACAGCACATAAGACCGTCGTGTTTGTCCATCCAGCAAGGGCGGTACATTCGGTACATAAAACCAATCTGGTGCTTCCGCGCCTTTTTCTGGGGGGTCAGTCATCCGCCAGTAAATACCGCTATCTTGACCTATGCAGTATTGTCCATCAGGGTGGCGTTTTTGTAATACAGGTTTAATCGAGTCGGTGATTAGAATGCTTTGGGGATGTTCCTGAAAATTTTTCACGAATGTACCATCGGACTCTGGTAGCTGCGTATGGTCGGGAAATGGTGTAAGGTCAGTATCTAGATTGGTTGCAGAGGTCATAAGATTACCTTTGCACAGGGTAAGGGTTGTTTTTTAGTTTAGCAGTGGGAAGGGGAGAAGGGTTAGGGCTGTGGTTTTTGTTAACCTACAAACTCCCCCTGTAAAATCCTACCGTGTACACACAAGTCTTAAAATCTCAGTCACCACTTGCTTTATAGCCCTTCAATGTCATTCTGAGTGGAGTGGAGAGAAAGGTAAAGCCTGCGGCATAGCTCCGCTTAACGCGAAGCGTTCCGTAGGAAAGAATCTCGGACTTGCACCGTAGTCTCTAGATGTTTCATTTCGCTGTCGCTACATTCAACATGACAGTTGAGAATTTTGTCAAGGTTCTGAAATGTATGCTGGTAGCACTTGTGTGTACACCGTAGCTGTAAAATCAGAAAGCCTTATATAAAGTAAAACTTAAATTTGTAGGGTGTGTTAAAGCAACGCGTAACCCACCGCTATCATAAGGTGCGTTACGGCTAAATATCATTTGTTTACACCCTCAAATCCTTACATAGCCGTAACACACCCTACTTCTTAGCCTACTTCGCTAACACCTGATTAACTGGTGTAACTCCAGCCAAATTTAAGATTTTGGGAATCAAATCTTCCCGCTTGACAGCCATCATGTGGACACCATGACATAATTGTTGCGCTATCTGTACTTGTTCGGCAGCAATTTTTACGCCTTCCTCTAGGGGGTCTTTGGCTTTTGCTAACCTATCAATAATATGCTGGGGTATATTTACACCTGGAACGCACCTATTAATAAATTGGGCATTTTTTGCTGATTTCAACAGAAAAATTCCTGCCAAAATTGGTTTGTTATGGGTTGAAGCTATCTTATCCATGAATTTTTCTAGTTTTTCAAAATCAGTAATTAATTGACTTTGAAAAAATTGCGCCCCGGCTTCAATTTTACGTTCAAAGCGACTTTGCAAACCTGACCAACTGGCACACTGGGGGTCTACAGCTGCACCTGCAAATAAATCTGTTGCACCATCGGTTAAGGGTTTATCGTTGCAATCGACACCTTGATTCATTTTCCGAATTAGTTGCAATAGTCGCACTGCTTCCAAATCAAAGACGGCTTTGGCTTCGGGATGATCGCCTGCTTTTACTGGGTCGCCAGTCAAAGCTAAAATATTACGAATACCTAAAGCGTGTGCGCCCATGAGGTCGGCTTGTAAACCAATACGGTTGCGATCGCGGCAAGCCATCTGACAGATTGGTTCAATCCCATTTTGTAACAAAATAACTGAAGCTACCAACGAAGACATCCGCAACACTGCACGGCTACCATCGGTAATATTGACAGCATGAACCCTCCCCTTAAGGGTCGCCGCCATTTCAATCATGTGCGTGGGATTTCCCCCTTTTGGTGGTGTTACCTCGGCGGTAACTAAAAATTCTCCCGCTTGCGCGGCTTTACGAAAATTATTCAATGTACTATAGCTAGGGCTATGGTTATGTTCCATAACGTTGATAAGTGGTTTCTCTTCAAGGGTATTATGAATCACACCTCAAAGAGAAATTGTTAGAAACTGGGGACTATTCAATTCAAAATTCAAAATTAAAGAACCTCTGAGGATTGGGAACTGGGGACTGGGAACTGGGGACTGGGAACTGGGGACTGGGAACTGGGGACTGGGAAGAAGTCGGTGAGAAGAAAACTATTAACTCTTAACTAGCACGCTGCTCACGCCCCGCTACCGCTAACAGCACTCTCTACTCAGCACTCTCTACTCAGAACTCAGCACTCACAAAGGCATTGAATAGCCTAATGCAGCTTTTACATCTCTTAGGGTTTGGTTGGCGATGGCTTCGGCTTTTTCTCTACCATCACGTAACACAGACTCTAGATAACCTTTGTCATCCATGATTTGCTGATATTTTTCTTGGATGGTTTTTAAAGCATTAATTGCTGTTTCGGTGAACAATGGCTTAAATTGTCCCCAACCCATATCTTGACACTCAGCCGCTACTTCTTCCTTGGTCTTGCTAGAGAGTAACATATATAACGTTAGCAAGTTGTTGCACTCTGGGCGTTCTGGGTCGTCAAAGGTTAAACCACGTACTGGATCGGTTTTACAGCGTTTAATTTTATTCGCAATTTGATCTGGTGGATCTAAAAGATTAATCCGGCTTAACTCGGAAGGATCGGATTTAGACATTTTGCGTGTCCCATCCGTTAGACTCATTACTCTCGCGCCTTCCTTACGGATTAAAGGATCTGGCAATTTCAGTACAGGCTGATCCTTGGCGAATTGGTGATTAAATCTGTTGACAATATCCCGTGTCAGTTCTAAGTGTTGTTTTTGATCTTCACCCACTGGCACTTTATCAGCTTGATACAACAAAATATCAGCCGCCATCAGCACGGGGTACATTAACAAACCTGCACCAACATTTTCGCCTTGCTTGACTGCTTTTTCTTTAAACTGAATCATGTCTTGCAGCCAATTTAGGGGTGTGATGCAGTTGAGTAACCAAGCTAGTTCACTATGGGCTGAGACGTGGGATTGAATAAAGATGTTGGAGTGGTTTAAGTCAATACCACAGGCTAAATAAAGTGCAGCAATTGTATAACTGTCTGCTGCCAAGGTCGCTGGATTATGCGGTACTGTAATCGCGTGTAAATCTACGACACAAAAGAAATTATCATACTGGTCTTGGATTTCTACCCAGTTGCGAATTGCGCCTAAGTAGTTACCCAAGTGCAAATTACCCGTTGGTTGAACTCCAGAAAGAACACGCTGCTTACCCATAAATTATCGGTTTATTGATCTCAAATACCCACCGTAAAAAGTGGCGATGGCAAAACACCTTTCATTTTGACATTTTCTCATCGTTATTAGTTATTAGTAGAGGACAGTGGTGTTTTATTGATGCTGATAATTACAAAAATTTCGTTTTATCAGGTTTTTTGGCTTTTTTCGAGGTAATGTGAGCTTTCACATCAATAAGCTATCTCATAGGCTATTTGTTGATTAAAGATGAGTCTGCTTAGATGTAGTGGAAGTTCCTTTCCATGTCTTTAAGACTACCTATTAATGATTCGTACCAACCTCAATAACTTTGTTTTGGCGACTGTGGTGGGTATTGGTGGCGCGATCGCCTGCATCCCATCTTTGGCGATCGCTATTTCTACACCAATACCAACTCATACACCAAAGTCTTTACCAAGATCAGTTTCTAGCCGCCAACTAGCACAATCTACAATCAACACCGCATCTGTAGAGGCGGCGGTATTTCAACAAATTAACCAATTCCGCACTTCTCAAGGTCTACCAGCCTTAACTCGTAATTCTGCTATAGATGATCAAGCCAGAATCCACAGTCAGAATATGGCTAAGGGTAGTATTCCATTTGGTCATTATGGTTTTTCATCCCGAATACAGGCGAGTGGTATTTCTTACCAAAGTGCGGCGGAAAATGTGGCTAAAAATCGCGGATATAGTGATCCGGCTACCCAAGCTGTACAAGGTTGGTTGAGAAGTTCGGGACACCTCAACAATATTAGAGGTAACTACAACCTGACAGGTATTGGTGTCGCGGTAAACAGCAAAGGCGAAGTTTACTTAACACAAATCTTTGTTCGTACATCAACTCAAACTTCCACACCAAATCCTTCCCAGGGTTCAGGTAATACAATCAATACAACATCTGTAGAGGCGGCGGTATTTCAACAAATTAACCAATTCCGCACTTCTCAAGGTCTACCAGCCTTAACTCGTAATTCTGCTATAGATGATCAAGCCAGAATCCACAGTCAGAATATGGCTAAGGGTAGTATTCCATTTGGTCATTATGGTTTTTCATCCCGAATACAGGCGAGTGGTATTTCTTACCAAGGTGCGGCGGAAAATGTGGCTAAAAATCGGGGATATAGTGATCCGGCTACCCAAGCTGTACAAGGCTGGTTGAGAAGTTCGGGACACCTCAACAATATTAGAGGTAACTACAACTTGACAGGTATTGGTGCCGCGGTAAACAGCAAAGGCGAAGTTTACATTACCCAAATATTCCTCTACAAAAAGTAGGAATTATTGGTTGATTCTGCGGCAACAAGTATATTCTGAAGTTACCTAAGTAGAACGGCGTAAATAATTAAAGATTTGTAGTAAAGACTTTAGTCTGAAAAGAAGGACTAAAGTCCTTACTACGAACTTGATTACAATAACTTCAGATAGTTAGGTTTATTACCAACGACTTACTGACATCGTACCTTAAATACGGTGTAGGCTTCCTAAACCATCAAAAATAATTACATATAAAAATGCGTGAACTTTATCCACTCATAGAACCTTATAAAGAAGGAAAGTTACAGGTTTCTGAATTACACACAATTCATTTTGAGGAGTCAGGAAATCCCCAAGGTAAACCCATCGTTTTACTGCATGGAGGACCTGGTGGTGGGTGTCCGCCATTTTATCGGCAATATTTTCATCCTGAAAAGTGGCGTTTAATTATGTTTGATCAGCGTGGGTGCGGTAAAAGTCAACCCCATGCTGAGTTGAGAGAAAACACCACTTGGGATTTAGTTAATGATATCGAAAAACTGCGATCGCATTTAGGCATAGAAAAGTGGGTGGTTTTTGGTGGTAGTTGGGGTAGCACTTTATCATTAGCCTATAGCCAAACCCATCCAGAGCGTTGTTTAGGGCTAATTTTACGCGGTATATTCTTGCTCAGACAAAAAGAGTTACGTTGGTTTTATCAAGAAGGTACTAGTTATCTTTTTCCTGATGCTTGGGAGGAATATCTCAAGCCAATTTCTGTAGATGAACGGGATGATTTGCTCACAGCTTATTATAAACGGTTGACTAGCCCAGATTTACAAGTTAGGCAAGCAGCAGCGCGGGCGTGGTCAATTTGGGAAGCTAGCACTAGTAAATTATTTACAGATACCCAGCTAATCCATAATTTTGGTGAGGATGAATTTGCTGATGCCTTTGCTCGCATTGAGTGTCATTATTTTATTAATAAAGGCTTTTTAGAAACCGATGATCAATTATTATTAAATGTTGGACGTATTCGACATATTCCTGCTGTGATTGTGCAAGGACGTTATGATGTAGTTTGCCCGATGATATCAGCTTGGGAATTACATCGTGCTTGGCCAGAAGCAGAATTTATTGTTGTTCCTGATGCTGGACATTCGATGAGTGAAGTGGGGATTCGTAGTGCTTTGATTGCGGCTACGGATAAATTTTGATATATTGTAGACGATATGTCTCATTTTAGAATTTATCAAGAATCAAGCAACAAATGCAAGGTAAACAACTTTCTTTTTTCTCTAATGAGGAAGGGCTGAATCTTAGTAAAAAGCCAAAAACACCAAAGTTAGGACGTTATGAACGAATCAAACGTGAACTAGAGGAAAATGACCTCGATCCATACAAAATATTTATTGATATTGATACTCCACTAATACCAGCATATCAATATACTTTTGTGGATCTGTTCTGTGGTGCAGGAGGAATTACACAAGGATTAGTACAGGCTGGATTTAAAGCGTTAGCTAGTGTGGAAACTAGTCCTATTGCTTCTGCTACACATGAAAGAAATTTTCCTCAGTGTCATCATTTTTGTGGAGATATTGAAGACTTTTCTCCAAACAGTTGGTTGCAAAAAATAGGCTCTCCTGAAATCAATATTGTTGTTGGTGGTCCGCCTTGTCAGGGGTTTTCGGTAGCAGGTAAACGTGACCCCACAGATCCACGTAATCGTCTATTTTATGAATTTGTGCGGGTTGTTTCAGAAATACGTCCTTGGTATATAGTGATGGAAAATGTACCAGGAATTCTCACCATTCAAAATGGTAATGTTAAGCAAGCAATTATTGAAGCTTTTGAGTCTATTGGTTATTCCAATGTTTCTATAGCGATTCTAGAATCTGCTGATTATGGAGTACCACAAATTAGACCAAGAGCTATCTTTATTGCTAACAGATTGGGAATGCCAAATCCATATCCCAAAGCTCAGTTATCACCAGAAGACTATAAACCTATTGAATCAGCGATTTCTGATTTACCCGAATATAATCCAATACCAGAAATTAATCATCAATGGACTAGGCATTCATCAGAGTATATGGAGCGTATTGCTCAAGTACCTCCTGGGGGTTCTTTATATCAAAAATATGTCGATGCTTTCAAGCGACAATATCCAGGAAAGCCAAGTATGACTGTTAAAGAAAATCATGGTGGTACTCATATTCACCCATATTTAAATCGGGTAATTTCAGCCCGTGAAATGGCCAGATTACAGACCTTTCCTGATACATTTATTTTTGAGGGGACTATGAAAAAAGCCATGTGGCAAATTGGTAATGCAGTCCCACCCCGTTTAGCAGAGTGTATTGGTTATGCGCTCATACCTTATTTAAATAAGATTGCACTTAACATTAATCATAAAGTTGATATTACTTATGTTGATCAGACTGAGCTAATTTTTGATTAAGTGCATTACGCCACGTTTCAAAATCATACCAACCACATCCCACACAGCCTTCTTCAGCTTCAGCACCGCGTTGATGTACAGAAGGCCAATTTTCATCTCCTTGATACCAAAAACGAATCCCAAAAGGCGTACCTCTTTTACCAGTTTTGATACATCGCTCACAACTTCTCGATTTTAAAAGATTGTGATTACCAGAGGTATCTTTTTTCAACAACTGAAACTTTTGCTTGATTGCATCATCACTCATAGATTTTAGATGTGGAGGTTCATTAGCTCCCCACCTTTCCATCGGAAATCTATGATCAATTACTAATCCATGTTGTTCTCTTTTTCTCTGTTCTATTACGTCTGTATACGAATAGACTTGTAAAATTCTTTGGGCTAAAGAATCAGGGATATTAGATGCAGAATTAGCTGATTGAATCTCTCCCGTCCAGCGATCACACTTTGTTTTCTTACAGCAAACTTCACAATACTTATACTCAGTTTCTATCACAAGACCAGCACGCTTTTGGCTGCCACGTTTTAATCCTTTAATCCCACCACCACCTGCATACTGCTCTGATGCAATCGCCTTTCCTTCATGCTTACGACAATGCCATTTCTGGTCTGAGAGCAGATTAAAGACTTTCAGTTGTGTTGGGGCAGTTTTAAGTTGCGCTCGAATTTCTGCTATTAAGTCGTTATTCACTGTGTTCTATTGGCTTCTCTTTCCAGATGTTCAAGAAGAACGGAAACGCTCATACCTAAGCCACTAGCAAGGCTGACAAGAGCAGTTAGGGATGGATTTCTCACTCCGCGTTCTACACCAGATATGTATGTACGGTCTAAGTTGGCGCGTAGTCCTAGTTCCTCTTGTGAAATTCCCAGTTCTATTCTGCGTTGCCTCACAAGATAGCCTAAAGCACTAAGAATCTTTTGTTTCGGTTCATCCATGTGCCGATTCTCAGCTTCTATGGACTATCAGTCTACGGACGATGTGTCACATTGCAATTTACTGCCTAGAAATTTAGAAACAATGTGAGAATGAATAAACTTTTAAATTTATATTATGAAATTTATTGGTGTGGATTTGGGTTGGAAATCACAACCCAGTGGGCTTTGTTGCTTAGAATTAGTAGCAGGGAAATTAAAGTTAGTTGACTTAGAACGGAAAGATGCGATCGCAGATATCCTAACTTGGATAGATGCCTGGGTAGAAGCAAATCAACCAGCACTCATCGCCGTAGATGCGCCTACCCTCATTCCTAATCCTACAGGTAGTCGTCTTCCTGATAAACTAACTCACAAATATTTCGGTAAATATCACGCCGGCTGTTACCCTGCCAACCAAAATCTTCCCTTTGCAGAACGCACGATCAATTTTGGCTTAGAATTAGAATCCCGTGGCTTTGCCCATGCACCCGAAATTACAGCACAAACGCCGGGTAGATATCAGATAGAAGTATTTCCCCATCCCGCCATAGTCAATTTATTTGGCTTAGAACGCATTCTTAAATACAAAAAAGGGCGCATCAGTGAACGCCGCTTAGAATTAATCAAACTTTATCAATATATTGTCGAGATTCTGCCCAAGTTTGAACCAGTCTTATGTCTGGGTAATTTGCTGACTGATAAAATTCCCTATACAGGAGCAGAACTCAAAGCCACAGAAGATAAACTAGATAGCCTGATTTGTGCTTATGTGGCTGCTTACTGGTGGTATTGGGGTGAACAACGTAACTTGGTGTTAGGCGATCGCACCACAGGTTACATTGTCATCCCTAAATCAGTGCTGAGTTATGAGTGCTGAGTTATGAGTTATGAGTTATGAGTTGTAATTCAATACTCAAAACTACCCACAAAAGAGTAGAACTCAAACCCATGAAGATAAACTAGGTAGCCACTCACTACTCACTACTCACTACTCACTACTCACTACTCACTACTCAGCACTCACTACTCTTACTCAGCCCAAGCAATCAAGCGAGGTTCATAAGCACTAGACAAATGTGGGTGTTTTGGCAATACCCGCAAGGACAAGCCTTGTAAACCAGAGGTGGTATAAATGATATCAGCAGTGTAAACACTTAATCCTTGCGTATCCTGTCCCTGGTAATCCATGACGACAGGTGTAGCGTTGACAATATCGCCGTTGGCATCAATTGAACCTTGATATAGTTCTACTTGCAGATCATCATTTGTTAAAGTTGCCAAATCAACCTTAGCTTTTACACCAACGGTTTGATTAACTTCAATGTCTGCGGCGACAGATACGTCAATATCTTTGATTCTGATATTAAACCAATGTTCGCCGAGTTTAGCCTTCCAATCTGCTAGTTCTTTAGCTGGAACATAGTTGTCAGAGGTTAAGGTATGGTAGCGATCGCTAGCTGGGAAGTAAGACCTTTGTGCATATTCTCCCACCATCCGCGCTGTATTGAAGAAAGGACAATTCAACTGAATTGCGTCTTTCATTTTGGCAACCCAAGGACGGGGTAAGCCATCAACATCCCGATGGTCATAGAATAGCGGTACTACTTCTTTTTCCAATAAATCATAGAGAGCGTTGGCTTCTACTTCATCTTGGTAGTTGGGATCTTCGTAGTTTTCGCCGTGGCCAATTGCCCAACCTGTGCGGACGTAATCGGCTTCATCCCACCAACCATCTAGCACACTGAGATTAGGCAATCCATTCATAGCTGCTTTCATCCCACTAGTACCAGAGGCTTCGCGGGGACGACGGGGTGTGTTTAACCAGATATCGCAACCAGCTACCATCAATCGGGCAATGTGAATATCATAGTTGGGAACAAAAACTATGTGTTTTTCTAGGTGTTGTTCAGTGATGAAGTGATTGATTTCGCGGATAAGTTCTTTACCGGGAATGTCTTTTGGGTGTGCCTTCCCAGCAATCACGAATTGCACTTTCCGCTCTTTATTGCCTAATAAGATCCGCTTAATACGTTCAATGTCCCGCATCCACAGAGTAGCACGTTTGTAGGTGGCAAACCGCCGAGCAAAACCAATGGTTAAAACATTGGGATCAAGGACTTCTTGGGCTTGGGCAATTTCTGAGGAGGACGCACCACGATCAAGTAAATGCTTGACTAAATGATCCCGCACATACAGAATCATATCCAAACGGCAACGCTCGTGATTGCGCCACAACTCTTCATCAGGAATGGCATTCATGCGTTCCCATAGCGGGCTATCGGGTGCGGCTGATGACCAATTTGGGCCTAAATAGCGATCGTATAACTCCTGAGTGGGTTTGGCGACACAACTACGGGCATGGACACCATTGGTAATGGCTGTAATTGGTACTTCTTCTACGGGGACTTTTTTCCACAACCCTTGGAACATTTGGCGCGACACTACACCATGCAGTTGGGCAACACCATTAGAACAGGTTGCCATCTTCAAGGCTAGCACTGCCATACTAAAGGGCGCGGACAAGTCACCTGTATTCTCCCGTCCTAGTCCTAAAAATTGCTCTTTGGGTAAGTCAAAAATATCTGCGTAGTAACCCAGGTAGTGAATAATTTTGTCGGGGGGGAACAAGTCAATCCCCGCCGGGACAGGTGTATGGGTGGTAAAGATATTGCTAGACATCACCACCTGTTTAGCTTGCGCGTAGCTTAATCTATGCTCTTGAATCAAGATGCGGATGCGCTCTAGGGCTGAGAAGGCGGCGTGACCTTCATTCATGTGGTAGGCTGTCACCTCATAACCCAAAGCTTTTAATAGCTGTACACCACCGATACCCAGCATGATCTCCTGGTGGATACGCATATCGATGTCGCCACCATACAGCTGATCTGTGATGTCGTGGTCGTAGGGGTTGTTTGGTTCAATGTTGGTATCCATCATATACAGGGGTACTGTTCCCACCTGTACCCGCCAAACCCTAGCGTATACCTTGCGCCCTGGATAATCTACGGCAATCCGCAGTTCAGAACCGTCGGCATTGCGTTCTAGGTGCAAGGGCATATTGTAGAAATCGTTAATGAGATAACGTTCCTGCTGCCAGCCATCGACATTGAGATACTGAGCAAAGTAGCCTTGCTGGTAGAGTAAACCCACTCCTACTAGGGGTAACCCCAAGTCACTGGCAGATTTGAGGTGATCGCCTGCCAGCACACCCAATCCTCCAGAATAGATAGGTAGACAATCTACCAGTCCAAATTCAGCCGAAAAATAGGCGTAGCATTCCTTTGGTTTCTGACTGCGTTGTTTCTGATACCAAGTGCGCTCTTGCAAATAGTCTTCTAATTGACGAGCGGCACGATCCATTTGCGCAAGGAAGCCTTCATCTTCCACTACTTCCAAAAGCCGCGCTTGGCTGATCGTACCTAGCATCAATACTGGGTTGTGATGGCTAGATTCCCACAGATCGGGGTCTAAGCGGCGAAATAAATCTTTCGTCTCAACATTCCAATCCCAGTGTAAGTTGTACGCCAACTTCCGCATTGGTTCGAGTCGTGACGGTAGTGAAGGAGAAACGTTGAATGTGCGAATCGGCTGCATAGGTTAGCAAAGTTCCTAGTTTTAGCTATGGCTATTGTTGACTGTCTTTACCCACTGTTGCCAATTCTTTATACTATGTTTGTAAAAATGCCATGACTTTGTTAAGCATTGAAATTTACACGCATCTATTGGCTATTAGTTCATACTAATAGTATTTTGCTATATGCTCACACTGAAAATTTATACTTAATTTTATGAAAATTTAATTATTTTCTAAAGATATTCGCAATTATGCAGCGATTTCACTAAGAATACTTAATTTTCTTTAATATGGTTGCGAAGTTATCTTTTTGCTCATGATCCCAAAATAATAATTATATTTATTGAAGAATCTAGATCAAATCTGTTATTGAGGCGATCGCCTCACTCGGTGTTATTAAATTTCATGTACTCAGAGATGCTGGATCTTCAGTATTTTTTGACATAGGTAAAAGCAACGACGGTAGAAAAAGCAATTTCTGCTACGGCTTGATCCGCTAGTTTGATGCTAGATTGATTTTCTTGAGTCAGGGAAAGTAAGTTTTTTGACGACGTGACTATCGCTGTACTTTGTCCTGATGCTATCGCTCGTTGCAGAATAATCAAAGCATCCACATCTGCTGAATCATATTGCTTTGCCGGAGCGTGTTAATTTCATGTTTGAGTATTTAGTATATTTTCGTGATTCTTCGTTCTCAACCTACACCCCAACAGATGAGTTATCTACAACAAAGGCGTAAACATCATATTTTCGCCATTATTGAGAATAAAGACATATTGTAAGTTAGCAATTCACTCTTTATTAATCATAGAAAATGTATTTTTATTTACAGACAGAAAAAGACAAATATTGAATACTATGTCATTAATAATATTCTCAATTCTCCAATTTATTCTATGTCACCAATATTAAATAAAATTCTTTTATTGGGGTTGCTTCACATAAAATAAAGTGTGTTATGCTGGGAAGCAATTATTGTCAAAATCGATCCATCTAATTAAAAGTGTCATTTCGTCGTTAATTTATAAATCATCTGTGTGCAACATGATTAGAGCAGACTACTCTAGAAATTCGTTGCAAGAAAGTCGTCATAGCGATCGGGGAAAAGCTTACTTGTTTGCACCGATGGTAAATTTTAATGTGATGGCTGAAGTTGGAGATACTCCACCCTAACTTGTTTGTGTTTTAAATAAAAAAAATAACCAAAATACAACACAAATATAATTTGTGCGTGTAGGTAAAACTTTTTGTGCAATTCATACAACCTGTATAAAATTAGTGGTGTTGACTCAATCTTGTTAAATTGGGCTAGAAAATGACTGGATTTACAATTAATTGTCACTAAATTTTCGCCTGTTTATACAAGGATTACTTGTCTAGCAAAGCCAATTTTATAACCGAGTAGGCTGAAAAAAGCTCTGTAAATACCTCAGTTTTGATTTGTGAATCAGTGCAATTATGTTGTTGGTACTGATAGATCAAGACTGTCACAAATTATTGTGTTTTCAGATATACCAAGCACGATTTACTCAATTGATGTGTAGATTTTTCATATATCAATTAGGGCGTAATCTTAATAACTACTCATGTCTTATAGAAAGTAATGAGTTTACCCAGTAAGGAAGAATTTACTGGAAATAGTGGGTATTTAATAGATTGTTTTCCTAATGATATATCACTTCAGAAATCTAGGCATAAGTGTCACTACTGCAGCAAAGAAGACATCTTCAATACAGCTTCCGCATTCTTAACACCATTCATCTGATAATTAGGTCATGAATAACCAGCAATACAAATTAAAATGGCAGCGTTTTCAAGAACTTTTTGTAACTACTGCTTTAGGAGATATTCCCAGATTAGCCCTTGGGACAAAATTAAGAAATATCTTTTATAAACAGATTTTTGCTCAGATGGGTAGTTCAGTCTATATCCAAAATGGAGTCGAATTTATCAGCACTTCCTGTATTGAAATTGGTAGTGGAGTATACATGCTTAAAGGTGTACGGATTGATGCTAAAGGACACCCTAACAACCGAATTCGGCTAGGAGAGGGAGTATGGATTGAGCGCAATGTTGATATAGGGTGTTTGAAAGATTCTTGTATTGATATTGATATCGAGACTTTCATTGGCCCTAGTGTCTGTATTGTTGGGCCAGGAGACATCAAAATTGGTAAGCGTTGTCTGATCGCAGCGCATTCAGGAATATATGCTAACAATCACAAGTTTGCAGACCTGACACTGCCAATTAAATACCAAGATGTGACCCGCAAAGGAATTGTTATTGAGGATGACTGTTGGCTAGGACATGGAGTTACGGTTTTAGATGGTGTCACTATCGGTAAAGGTAGTGTCATTGGCGCAGGAGCAGTAGTTAATAAAGATATTCCTCCATTTTCTGTAGCTGTAGGTGTACCTGCACGCGTCATCAAAAGCCGATTAGCAAAAGTGACAGAACTGGCTATTCAATAGTCATTCGGTATGGGGCAATGGTTGTAGGAAATATAATCTACCGGGAAACCTTAGCCGTTAGCCCACGTCTTAATCTCAAATAGAAACAGCGATCGCCATCAAGGACATCTACCTTTTAAATTGTCGGCTAGAGACGACTAGTTACTTTAAGTATCACCGTAGTTCTCTCCAAAAGGAACGAGTTGTGGGTAATATAAAAGAGCTATCTTTTCTGCATGGCAGATACTGAGAAAGAGCTTCTTTATCATAAATTTTGGAGAGATCACCGATGGTAAGTTTAAAAATCGCTGTTTATATTGTGGTAGCTTTCTTCGTGGGTATTTTTGTATTCGGATTTTTGTCGAATGACCCAGCTCGTAACCCCGGCCGTCGGGATGCAGAGTAGGAACTAGATAAAGTATCTGTGACTGCCGGAAGCTAGAAAACACCAGACGTTACAGACACTTGCTGAGAGGTTTTTCCTTACAGTTTGGTGTCTTTTTCCGGAAAGCCTGCTGTATATAAGCAGAAAGCAAAAGCCGGGAGAGACAAGGTAAATTCGTCCTTCCGGCTATTAATTGGCTATTTGTTAGGTTGATTGTGTTCCTATGCTTCACCCAGTTCTACCCCCTACACCTCCTCCTCTTGTTGAACCCATACAACCAGCAAATTCCACTTTATCTGCGGGTAATAAGCAGTTTTCTGCCGTTGGCAATGTTGATAGCAGTAGCCCAAATCACCAGGAAATTTCCCCAGCACAACCGGAAACGCCACCTCAAAAACTCCCCATCCAAAATCTTGCTCCTGAAAAAAGTGAAGGGTCAAAACTTAAAATTGTTAATGCAGCGTCACCGAATGAATATGAGCAACCAATTGTAGAGGTTAGGGAAGATGCTGCACCCAATCATGAAAAAGCAGGGGAGCAGGGGGAAAAATCACCCAAATTCGCGCAGCGTCCCGCAGGGAGGGGCGTTAGCGGACGGTTTGTACCTTTAGTTCCCCCTGCCTCCCTCCCCCTGCCCCCTACCTCTTATCAACCAGATAATCTTCTATCAGCCGCTAAAAAATCGGCAGTATTTATCAGTCCACCGGAAGCTTTTGCGCCAGAATTTTCCCCTCTCACTACTCATAGTGCGACCAATTTGGGGCAGCCTTTGGTAATTGGTTATCCCATTCAGAAAAAAACAGACTCTCTCACCCAGGTTTTCCCCAGTTCCAGAAATTATGAAAAACCTGTTGTCACCGAGAACTTAATTAAGCAAGAACAGAAAGAAAATATTACCGTACAACAGTCTGGGGATAGCATTAATCTCTCCGTATCTGCCACTGATAGCGCACCTACGAACCAAGCAATTGAAAATGTCATTGAGTTTAAATCCCGCAACGCTACAACCCCACCTTCAGTTCCATCATCTATAAAAGTTTCCCCAAGTAACCCACAAGCTCAAACCGCACCAAATACCCCACCAGTCCGAACCAGAATTGTAGAAATTACATCAGATCGCCAAGAATACGATGAGCAAAGGCGAATTGTCACGGCTGAAGGTAACGTGGTGGTGCGATTTGATGGTGCAGTCGTAGATGCCGATCGCGTGCAAGTTAATTTAGATAATTTAATTGCCGTTGGGCAAGGTAATGTGGCACTCACAAGGGGCGACCAAGTATTACGGGGACAACGTTTTAGCTATAATTTTTTGCAAGACAGTGGCGATATAGAAAACGGTAGTGGTGAGATTAACGTCCCTTCAGCATCAGAAGATTTTGCTTTCTTACCCACGGATATCACAGGCGGAGGAGTTCCCACAGACCCGCCGAGCGATCGCATCCGTGCTAATCAACCCACTACAGGCATTAGCAGTCCCGGTGGTCTTGAATTTACTCTCGGCGGTACAGCAGACGCGAGTAATGTCCCCCCACCAAAATCAGGGGGTGAGGTGAAGCGACTGCGGTTTGAAGCTAGACAAATTGAGTTTTATCCCCGTGGTTGGCAAGCTAGAAATGTCCGCATTACTAATGACCCCTTTTCACCCCCAGAACTAGAGTTACGGGCTGATAAGGTGACAGTGACCAGGGAAGCTCCCCTAATTGACCGGATTACTACTGAGCGACAACGCCTAGTATTTGACCAAAACTTTGTCTTACCCCTTCCCATTAATCAGCAGACAATCGACCGCCGAGAGCGAGAGACAACCCCGTTAATTGTCTCCCCTGGCTACGATGGTACTAGACGTGGTGGTTTATTTGTGGAGCGGGGTTTTACGGTAGTTAACACAGACAAAGCACGCTTGCAGATTACACCCCAATTTTTTGTCCAGAGAGCGATCCAAGGCAGTGATGATGTAGCCTCACTGTTTGGAGTAAAAGGTAAGTTAAATGCGATTTTGAGTCCCAAAGCTATCCTTCAGGGTTCTGGAGAGCTAACTAGTTTTGACTTAGACAAGGTAGACGAGAATTTAAAGGCCAGTTTACGGTTGCGCCAGACTTTGGGTGATGTTAACCCCCACATTGTCAATTGGGAATATAGCTACCGCGATCGCCTTTATAACGGTACACTGGGTTTTCAAACTGTCCAAAGTAGTTTGGGGGGTGTAATTACTTCTCCAGTAATTGCCCTAGGAAAAAGTGGGATTAACCTTAGCTATCAAGCAGGCGCACAGTATATTAACGCCAATACAGACCGCCAAGACTTATTAGAGCCAAACCGCGAGAACGATCGCATCTCCCTAGGACGCTTCCAAACTAGTGCGGCTCTCAGTAGAGGATTTTTACTGTGGCAAGGAAAACCACTAGCACCCACCGCTACTGAGGGATTAAAATATACACCCAGGCCTGTAGTCCCTTACTTGCAAGCGATCGCTGGGGTCACTGGGACTACTAGTTACTATACTAATGGCGATAATCAAAATACCCTCATTGGCACAGTTGGCTTAGTCGGGCAAATAGGAAACTTTTCTCGCCCATTTTTAGACTATACAGCTTTTAATGTGACTTACTCCCAAGGTTTAAATAGTGGTCTATCACCCTTTTTATTTGACCGCTCTGTTGATAATAAAGTTTTGGGTGTTGGGATCTCACAACAAATATATGGCCCTTTCCGCTTGGGCTTTCAAACATCAGTTAACTTAGATACAGGTAGAGAAAGCAGCACTGACTACATCTTAGAGTATAGCCGCCGCACCTACGGCATCACCCTACGTTACAATCCCGTATTGGAATTAGGTGGATTCAGCATCCGTATTAGTGATTTCAACTGGACTGGTGGAACAGATCCATTTTCTGATGGTGGAGTTAGATCCGTAGTAGGTGGTGTACGACAAGAAAATTAAATATTGAGAGTTGGGCATTGGAAATATAATCTACCTTGTCTCCCCCTGCCTGTCACCTGTCACCTCTAAAGGCAAAGTGATTGTAAATGTAGTACCGTTACCTTCTTCACTGTTGAGAATAATAGTTCCTTGCTGGGCTTCAACACATCTTTTAACTATGACTAAACCTAGTCCAGTACCCTGGATTGATTGAGCATTGGAGGCTCGATAAAATGATTCAAATAGGCGTGCTTGATCTGGATCAGGAATACCAATTCCTTCGTCTTGAATTTTAAAGGTTGCTAAATTAGTGTGTTGGTCACAAATTAAATCAAATCTAATAGTTTTACGATGAAGAGAATACTTAACAGCATTAGAAAGAAGATTTACCAACATATAATTTAAGAGTCGTTCATCCATGAAAGCATCCGTTGCTTCACTAGAGCAGTTAAAAATAATTTCATGTCCACTAGTTGTTAAAGATGTAAATTCTTCTATTAATTCTTGACAGAATTCTTTCAAATTTAAAGGTGCAGGTTTACACTCTAGCTTGTCAGCTTCTGCTTTTCCCATAAACAATACATCTTCCATCAAGTTCTTCATGGATTCAACTGCAATCTTAATTCTTCTTAAATAAGTATTTTTCTTGACTTCTGTTAAATTTTCTCCTTGCAATTCTATCAATTCAACTGCGGTTTGGATCACACTTAAAGGATTGCGAAATTCATGGGAAACAGTAGATATAAAAAGCGATTTTAGATTATTTAGTTCTTGTTCTTTATGTAAGGCTTGTTCTAGTAATTCTGTTTTACGCCGTTCACTGAGATCCCAAAAAACAATAACGACACCATTTATTTGATTAGGTAATCCCATAATAGGGGAAGCACTATCACCAATAGGTACTCGTTTGCCATCTTTAGTTATTAAAGATGTGAACTCTTTTAAATAAACTACTTGTTGCTCTCTTAAAACTTTGGTGACTGGATTTTCTAATTTAGTCTCTGTAACTTCATCCACAAGATGAAAAATTTTAGATATATCTGTACTTAAAGCGTCTTTCTGCTGCCAACCAGTCAAAGCTTCGGCTGCGGGATTCATAAATGTTACAAGTCCCTGATCATCAGTGGCAATCACTGCATCACTAATCGAATTTAACAAAGTTGCTAATTTATCATGATTTTCTCTAATATCTCGTTCTAATCGATGTTTTAAAAGACCAATTTCAATGGCTATGCGTAAGTCTTTAGATGTGAATGGTTTAATAATATATCCAAAAGGTTGGGTAATTTTTGCTCGCTCTAAAGTATTATCATCACCATAGGCGGTTAAAAATATAACGGGAATATCTAAGTGTTCCCTAATGTAACTAGCGGTATCAATCCCATCCATTTCACCTTTGAGGATGACATCCATTAGAACTAACTCTGGTTTAGCTTCTAATGCTTTAGCGATCGCTACTTTTCCCGAAGAAGCTGTACCTATCACTGTGTAGCCTAGTTGAGTAAGTTGACTGGCAATAGTTCTAGCCACAATGACTTCATCTTCAACTACTAAAATTTTTGCTGTTTCCATTGCTCTTTTTTAAATTTATTAAATTAATTAATCAATAATAATTTATTGTGGAAAGCTTATTTTAAATAATGTGCCATTAAGAGATTCTACAGTCACATCTCCTTCTAATTGTTCTGTTGCCAAATCATACACTAACGAAAGACCCAGAGAAACTGGATTCTGCCAATCTAAATCATTCGGTAAACCAACACCATTATCTTGAATAATCATTTCAATATTGTTATTTATAGGACGTAACCTAATGATAATCATGCCTTTTTCTTGATCAAGAAAAGCATATTTAAGAGAATTAGACATTAGTTCGTTGATGATTAAGCCACAGGTGATCGCTTGGTCAATATTCAAATGAATGGGATGAATATCCGTTCTTACAATTATTTTTCCTGGTACTATATGATATGAGGTGATAATACTAGTTACTAAATTATCAATATATTCAGTAATATTAATTTGACCAATATCAGGAGAAGTATATAAATTTTTGTGAACCATAGATATTGATTCAACACGATTTTGACTATCTCTTAATGTTTTAATTAGTTCAGGGTCTTTGAGGGTTTGAGCCTGCAACTGTAATAATCCAGAAACTATCTGCAAGTTATTTTTAACCCGATGATGAACTTCTTTTAATAAAATTTCTTTTTCAGCTAAGGCATTTCTTAATTTAATTTCTGCCTTTTGTCGTTCAGCCAATTCATTATGGGCTTGCTGAAATATGTAAGATTGTTGAATAGCGATCGCAATTGGTACAGAAAGTTGATCAAGTAAATCTAGTTCATGTTCTTTCCATATCCTGGTGCTAGAACATTGGTGTGCTATCAAAAGACCCCAAAGGTGAGGATTGATATCCCCTTCCCCCATTTCTAGTAAAATTGGTACGACTAGGTTGGCTTTGACTTGAAATTGTTCTAATAATTTAATATGACAATTGGTCAGTCCAGCTTCATAAATATTAGCGATCGCTCGTTTTCTTCTCTGGTAATACTCTGCTCCTGCCCCTGTCTGAAAACAAGTATCCTCAATGTCTGTACTCAAAGAAATTGTCCATCCTGGTTGTACTGATTCGGCAACAATTTTACCAATCATATTTAGATCAAACTGATAAACTACAACGCGATCAACTTCTAGTAAATCTCTCACTTCTTGAACTGTGGCATTGAGAATATCTTGAAGATTTAAAGATTGATGTATTCTTTGAGCAATAGTTCGCATTAGTTGCTCTCTTTCAGCTTGAGCTTTGAGTGTGCGTTCAGTTTGTTTACGTGCTGTAATATCCTGTCCAATCCCAATGATTTGACCATTAGGAAGTAGGATATTTGCCCAAGATGTATCTATTAACCGACCATTGGGTAACAAAGTTTTCCAATCATTCCAAGAGCTGTCTGCGGATTGAATACAATTAATCACAGACTGATAATATTCAGGATCAGGGTACAACTCTGCTAAAACATCACGAGTTTGAAAATCTTCTAAATCCAAACCTAAAATACGTTCTAACTCTTGGTTTACCCATTGAACTTTACCATCGGTATTAACAATCGCAATCATTAAAGGAATAAGTGCAAAAATATTTTGCAAGAAGGAATTTTGCTCTTGGAGTTTTACCTCGGCATTTTTCCGTTCAGTGATATCATAAAGAATAGTTAAAATAGCATATTCGTTGTTAAAATTTAAATATTGTAGTGATGCAATAGCCCAAAATAATGTACCATCAGTCCGCTTAAATTGGATATCGTAATTTACTAAAGAACCATTTTGAGCTAATGCTGCTAAAGTTTTTTGTTTGTCATTCGAGTTTTGGTATAGCTCTGAAATATGCCGATTTACTAAATCATCATTAGTTAATTGGAATTTTTGAATAAATTCTGAGTTGCTATATAAAATTAAACCATCTGCTACCCGTGAAATAATTAATGGGACAGGAATAGCCTCGATAATACCTCTGAGTCTAGCCTCACTTGTCTGTAGTGCGTGTTCAATTATTTCCCGTTCTTCGACATGAATTCTTTTCTCTTGGTGTAACTCAATTTGGCTGATTACTTGACTTGCCAATCTATGTAATAAAGCCTGTACCTTATGGTTCAAGTACCGTGGTACAAAATCCATAACAGCCAAACTACCTATTGCAAAGCCATTGGCAGTAATTAGAGGAATACCCGCATAAAAACGCACATGACAGTTTGATAATACTGGAGAATTTTCAGCAAACCTATCATCTTGCAAAATATCTGGAATAACTAATATTTCTCTTTGCAAAATAGTATAATTACCCAAACAAATGCTCCGTGGTATTTCTGATTCAGTTATTCCCACTTTGGACTTAAACCATTCCCGATCAGTATCTATGAGACTAATACAAGCTATTGGTGTTTCACAAATATCAGCCGCCAATTGCACCAGATTATCGAAAGCTTCTTCCGGTGGTGTATCTAAAATCTGACATTTTTGCAATAATTCGAGGCGTTGGCTTTCATCGTCAGATAATAACATTATTGATTGATTACTTGTTTTTTAAAAAAGTTATAATTTACTTTATTAGTAAAAATATTAAAATAACTTGAGGGGAAATAAAACAAATTATCCCAAATTGGCAGTTAGTTATTAGGGAGTGTCAATACAAATAAATAATTTGTTGGTATTTCCAGGTTTTATCTCACTAATGAGCCGTACATAAAGACAAATAAAATAGTTACACTAGAGAGCTAGTTATAATCTAAAATTCTTTGAAACCTTGTGATTTATTTCATCGCGGACGACCTAAAGTAGTGATGTAAATCACAGCTTCATCAGCAGGAATTCCTAAAACTTCATTTACTTGGTCATCGAAAAAGCCACCGATACCACTGACACCTAAATTGAGATGAGTGGCAGCTAAATTTAGACGTTGCCCTAAATGACCAGCATCCATGTGTAAGTAACGATAAACGCGATCGCCATATTGAGCAATAGCTGATTTCAGGTCGGCTGTATGAAAAAGCACGACCGCAGCATCTCGACCTAGTTCCTGACCCAAACAAAGGAAGTGTAATTCTCGCCGGAAATTCTTAAACCTGATTTGTCGTAATTCTTGGGCTTTGGGTGCGTAATAGTAACAACCAGTTTCTAGTCCTTTAACACCGCAAACAGCAATAAATGTTTGGATTAAATTCAAATCAAAGTAATCAGGTGCAGGATCTAAATTTTGGTCTAGATAATTTTGGGATTGATAGGTGAAATCGAGTAAAGCTTTAAGTTCATCTAGAATTAACTCATCACCATTGTAAGCACGGGTAGAACGCCGCTTGTGGATGGTAAGTTCTAAATCTGAGAGATGGTTTCCCCAATCAATGGGTGTGGTGGTAGTGGGAACTTTAAGACAGAAAGGAAAATTATATTTATCTTCTAAGGATTTTGGTTGTTTGACTGTAGGTAAATTCAGGTTGCCCGTAATACCAGTATTAATTTGGGTGTAGCAATGAAAATATGACAGAAGTTCACCATCCGGTATGTGGGGATAGTTAGTTTCTGTAGCTGAGGGGAGGGCAGTACATCCTGATGGTAAATTTTGTCTGATATCTAATAAGTCTGCTAGAGGTAAAACAGCGATCGCTCCTTCCTGTAATGGATCTATATAAAGTAAATTATTAACTGCTTCATCAATAAAACCACCAATCAAATGCGGGCGATAATCAGTAATTGCCCCTGCTAATTCTATATTGCCCAATAAATGTCCTGTATCCAAACAAATCCGCCGATAAGCACGGTCTTCATACCGCCAAGCAGAACGATAGAAAACTGCCGTTACAATGATTGCTAATTGGGTATTTTCTAAAGCCGGATGCCAAAAACAAGCTTCTTGTAATGCTTGCCACGTGTCATTTTCCCAATAGTGGGTCAGTGAATGAGTCCGACATTGGTAGTTATACAGCCCTGGCGGTAATAGGGGTGTACCACGAGACACTACATACACTTCCGCAGGATATAATCCCCCAGCACTGGGAGCAGAACGTAAATATACCGTATTCCCCAGAGAAGGCATTCTAGCTGTCAATCCGTAACTGCGAAACAAAAACCGCGAAAGTCTTTGCCACCATTGGGCATTAGGGTCATTGACAAACGCCTCTGGAGTTTCTTGAATATAAGGTTTGAGGTCGATATCAGAACCAATTCTATACTCCTTAAAAGGTACTGGCTGTTTAGCCCAATCTAAACTCTGGCTCTTAGCAGCAAGGGTATCAGGGTCATATTTAGTCCGTTCATGATAGTGTTGGGCAATTGATTGGTGTAGTTCTGGCATAGTGCTGGTGATACCGTTATGACATCCTTATGTTGATCTTGGCATTCATCAGTCCCATTATTTCGTTTTAATTAATACAGTTGCAGGAATTACATCTGAGTATTTTATCATTCCCTTGAAGTTGAGAAGTCAGAGGGATGGGGAGACAAGAGATTGACACGCCAATTTTTGCAAATTATCTACGACAGAAAAACTATTAGCTTTTGCAAATATTTCATAAGAGTTGCTAAATTTTGCCAATAATTCAGGATTATTAATATTGCCATATGCAGGTAGTTAACTGTTCTAACTTGAAATATTTCTATCAAAAGATAGATGTATCAAGCAATTCTTTTGATGTATGCGAAAATCGCCGTCAATTTATCGCCAGAAAATTATAAAGAAATGTTGCATTTCTAAAAAATATTGTTATATTAGTTTACATAAGGCAACAATCCTTAGCAAATTCAGTTTGGAGTGCCAATCATGACAGACACAACAAAAATCACAGCTCCTGTAATCGAAGATCGCAACGCTTGGCGTTGGGGCTTTACTCCCCAAGCCGAAATTTGGAACGGTCGCTTGGCAATGATTGGTTTTTTAGCGGCTGTATTAATTGAATTGTTCTCTGGTCAAGGCTTTTTACATTTCTGGGGCATTCTGTAATACTAGTTTAAAAAGATGCGACAAATAGACACGTAGGTGCGTAATCCACTGCGCTATTACCTAGGTAAATGTGTTGCTTCTATCTTTTGAGTTGGTATAAGTTTTAAGATGTCAGGTTGCCTCGTAATAATAAAGAGATAAACAAAAAACCTGGGAGTTAAATTATCTCCCAGGTTTTTTATTATTTTTAATCAATAGTCGCAAGTCCACAGTCAAGTTCAAGATTGAAAAAGCTTGATTATTTATTGATAATTGACTATTGATTTAGGACTACCGGATATATTCCTTAAGTACGCTATTGCGATTGGGATGGCGTAACTTACGGAGTGCTTTGGCTTCTATTTGACGAATCCGTTCACGGGTAACGTTGAAAATCTGACCAATTTCCTCTAAGGTCTTCATCCGACCATCATCTAAACCGTAGCGCAGTCTGAGAACATCACGTTCACGAGGGCTGAGGCTATCGAGGACTTTTTCGAGGTCTTCACGGAGAAGATTTTTAGAAACTTGATCTTCTGGGGTTTCACCGTCGGATTCAATAAAATCACCTAAGCGGGAATCTTCTTCTTTACCAATGGGTGTTTCTAGTGAAATTGGTAATTGAGCAGATTTAGCAATGAACCGTAGTTTCTCGATGGTCATTTCCATGCGAGTCGCGATTTCTTCTTCTGTTGGTTTACGTCCCATTTCTTGAGACAACAACTTGGTAGTTTTCTTAATGCGCGAAATGGTTTCGTAGAGGTGAACAGGTAGACGAATTGTACGGGATTGGTCTGCTATTGCTCTGGTGATGGCTTGGCGAATCCACCATGTAGCGTAGGTGGAGAATTTATAACCTTTCTCATGGTCAAACTTCTCCGCAGCCCGAATCAAGCCAAGACTACCTTCTTGAATTAAATCTTGGAATGATAAACCGCGATTCATGTACTTCTTAGCAATTGAAACTACAAGACGTAGGTTCGATTGCACCATTTTATCTTTCGCTCTGCGACCAATGTGCAGACGATAACGAAATGCTGGTAATGGTAGTTGTACGGCTTCTGCCCATTCTTTATATTCGGGTTCGCGTTCTAATTGGTCTTGCAACCTATCTCGAACCCGTTCTAATTCCAATAAATCAGCAATTTTCCGCGCCAATTCGATTTCTTCATCAGCACGCAACAGCCGAATTCGACCGATTTCTTGCAAGTAAAGACGAATCGAATCTTCAGTGTAGTGCTTCTTCTTGCTTTGTGTCCGACGACGCGATTTAGCGGCTTTTCCAGACTTTGCGTCGTCCTCATCAGACTGAGGCTCTAAAAAATCATCAATTTCGCCTTCATCGGTAAGCAGCAAGTCCTCTTCTTCTTCTTCAATTAAGAGGTCTTCTAACTCGATTTCTTCAGGCTGATTCATTATTTCTAGGTCAGGCTGATAAATGCTATCGAGTACGTTGTTAGCCTGGTTCATGCCGCGTTCCTCATGCTCCTTGCAGAATCAATTACTCAAGACTTGGTTACTGCTCTTTTTAAATTGAGCTAGTTGATAAACAATAGGGTTTTAGATTGATTACCCTGGTGTTTTTAGGAAGTTTTGCTCTTCCTTAACGAATGGGAAAAGCCGCAGTGGATGCTGACTTACTCACCTATCAATGCCAGCCAAAATTGTTGCTTTCGCATACAACTTTTAACTGGCTTCTCTAAAAAAACTTGTCTTGATCAAAAAATTTATCCCTCGGTATAAATGAATTATGGCTGTGGGCATATTTTCCTATAAAGACTGTTTCGATTGTAGCCTGTTTCACAAAAATTGCACTTTTTTTGTGTGTTAATCATGAAGTCATTAAGCAAGGTAAAGCCACTAATATCAAAAAGACATTAAACATGGTAGTGATGCACTTAAATTTTCTCTAAAGTTTTTTTGAATTGCAGTGGCATTATCTTTATATTCTTAGGAATTTAAAGCTGTCTTTACATAATTTTATGTATTATGTAAAACACAAATTACCTAGAATATAGTGTATTTCATGTTAACTTATTCCAGAAGCATTGAGTCACCCATTTTTACAATTCCTTCATAAAACAGTCAGTCCGGAGAATTGGGTAAGACTTCCAATTAAATCAAGATACCAATGGAGTTAGTTCTTGTCTTTAAAGACGGAACTTTTTACGTGTCAACCGCCTTTACTAGCTAGTAAAGGTTTTGGACACTACCCCAATGGCAGTTGGTTGAGATTTCAGAAATTCAGCCTTATTCACACATTAGCGCAATGCTGAGATTTCACACCTCTGAATCTTGACAAACTTTGATTATTGTATCCAACGATATTTTAATCAATTAAAAAGGGATTTGACAGTTGGGATTACAGATATTTGCTGACTTAAAGCAAAACTTTATCTAATACAGATGAAATTATAGCTCTCAAAAAGTTAAAGAGAGAACATATTAGCTAGCTAGTATCAGACTATTGTCTACTTTAGGCATCTGTATAAGGGGATGCTTAATTTTGGTCTTCATCTTCAGGTTTAACCTATTTCCAATCTGGTAGGTTGTCAAAAAATTGCAATAAATTCGGCTTATGTCCTGGAAAATATTGTGATTTCGTCATCTTTGATGCTGAAGAAACTCGGATAGTTATACTAGTCTGATTAATACAGAGCTTTGCTATCCCAGCTTAACAAATGCTGTTTCCGATGGTGGCATTAATGAGCTTGGTAACTAAAAATTAATATTTTTTTGAATTATTCAAGCAATAACAAACAATATTCAATCAATTTGGAAAAGTTACTTGACATGAAAACAGTTTTGTGCATTTTGATATCAATAAAAATTGATGATGTAGTTAATGATTCCTTAATGTATATTATCAAACAATTTTCCTTAACTAAAAAAACAAAACAAATTTCCCGGACTGACTTCCTTGGTAGATATCCTGCACGCTGAAGATTTTTTCTTTGTGAAGTTACTGTGTTATTGGTTGTGTTGGTGTGGTGAGGCGATGAGGGTAGAGGTGAGCATTGACAATAAATGGGTAATTGATGTTTACCAATTACCCATGCAGAAGTTTATTTGAGGCTAGTCAGCTGATTAGGGACTTCCAAAAATTAAATTATCCCAAATTGACTGTTCGTAGGGTGCGTCAGTACAAAGAATATCTGCGCATAGCAAAGGTTTCTCACACTGACGCACCCTACAGATGGAACATTTTTTTAGTTGGAAGTCCCTTAGATATCGAGATCGTGGAGGTTTAGTTTAGAACCATAGGTTTCGATAAATTCACGTCTAGGTGCAACGCGATCGCCCATTAAAATTGTAAAGATGCGATCTGCTTCAGCTGCATCTTCAATTTCTACGCGTTTGAGAGTGCGGCTTTGGGGATTCATAGTGGTATCCCAAAGTTGTGCAGGCATCATTTCACCCAAACCTTTAAAGCGTTGGATGGTATAGTTGGCATTAGCTGGGAATTTGGCGATTATTGCTTGCAGTTCGCGATCGCTATAACAATAATCATGATTACGTCCCCGTTCTATTTTATATAATGGGGGACAAGCGATATAGATAAAGCCTTGTTCGATGAGCGCTCGCTGGTATCGATAGAAGAATGTCAGTAAGAGTGTGCGGATGTGCGCCCCATCTACGTCCGCGTCTGTCATAATAACGATGCGGTGATAACGTAGTTGGGTGGAATCGAATTCGTCACCTTTGACTCCCAAACCCAAGGCTGTGATTAAAGCCTGGACTTCATTATTCTTATAGATTTTGGAGTCGTCAGTTTTCTCGATATTGAGAATTTTACCCCGTAGAGGCAAGATTGCTTGAGTACGGCGATCTCGTCCTTGTTTAGCACTACCACCCGCAGAATCCCCTTCCACTATAAATATTTCCGATTCACTAGGATCACGGGAACTGCAATCTGCTAATTTACCAGGTAATGGAGAAGATTCTAATACTGATTTGCGTCGTACTAACTCCCGCGCGTGGCGTGCAGCTTCTGCGGCTTTGAAAGCTTGAATAGCTTTATCTAATATAGAGTCTGCTATACCGGGACGAAATTCTAGATACTCTGTGAGAACCTCACCTACCAAAGAATCAACAATACCCCGAACTTCGGTGTTACCGAGTTTAGTTTTGGTTTGTCCTTCAAATTCAGGGTCTGGGACTTTAACAGAAATAACCGCCGTTAAACCTTCCCGGACGTGTTCACCACTGAGGTTGGGTTCATTTTCTTTAATTTTATTACGCTTGCGAGCGATCGCATTTAAGGTTCTGGTTAAAACCGCTTTTAAACCTTCTAAGTGTGTACCACCATCAACAGTACGAATATTGTTGGCAAAACCCAGCACATTATCTGTGTAAGCATCCGTACACCACTGCAAGGAGACTTCTATTTGTACGTTGTTGCGTTCTCCCTGCACATAGATAATTTCTTCATGCAGTGGCTGCTTCTCGCGATTCATGTAAGCGATATATTCCCGAATCCCACCCTTATACTCGTAGCTTTCTATCTTGGGTGTATCGCTTTTAATAACGTCTAAGCGGTGATCGGTAAAAGTAATTTTCACCCCGGCATTCAAATACGCTAATTCGCGTAATCGAGATGATAGGGTAATGTAATCAAACTCAGTATTAGTGGTAAAGATTTGCGGATCTGGCTTAAAGCTGACAGATGTACCTGTTCTCGCTTCCTTATAAGGCTTGGCGATCAGTTCCGTGACAGGGACACCCCGTTCATATCGTTGAGTGTGAACCTTGCTATCTCGCCAAACGGTTACTTCTACAACTTCCGATAAGGCATTAACGACAGAAATCCCAACCCCGTGCAATCCCCCAGAAACTTTATAACCACCGCCGCCAAACTTACCCCCAGCGTGCAGTACGGTTAACACAGTTTCTAAGGCCGATCTCCCCGTGCGTGAGTGAGTATCAATTGGAATACCGCGGCCATCATCTGTCACCGTCACTGATCCATCAGCATTGAGGTCAACTTCTATATGAGTACAGTGACCTGCTAATGCTTCATCAATAGAGTTATCGACCACCTCATAAACTAAATGGTGGAGTCCTCGCGGGCCGGTAGAACCGATGTACATCCCCGGTCGTTTGCGGACGGCTTCCAGACCTTCCAGAACTTGAATCTGATCGGCACTGTAACTGCTCGTCATGAAAATTCTCCTGATGCGTGGGGTTGAAATCGCCCAAAGGCTGTAAAGTCAAAACACCCCAAAATTTTAACACAAAAGCCTTGATGGCGACTGTAGGGCATTTTTATGAGAAGTTTATATAGGGGATGTATCCCCATAAGTTTTTTGAATTAATTCCCTGAATATTTCAAATTTTACAGATTCATGACATAGGCTATGGGTTTTTGAGCATGAGAGATGAAGACTTTGTAGTGTCGAGTGTAAAAAGAGCAAAAGGCTTCAGAATTTTAGCACAGAGGGGACTGGAGACTGGGAACTAGTGAAACAAGGTAGAAAAACTTATGACTGTTGACTAATGACTAAATTAATCGTAATTTGTGGTGCTACGGCGACGGGTAAGTCTGGTTTGGCTTTGAATTTGGCTATGCGGCTGGGTTCTGTAATTCTGAGTGCTGATTCCCGTCAGGTTTACCGTGAGTTTAATATTGGTACGGCGAAGCCAACATTTAGGGAGCAACAACTAGTCCCACATTATTTAATAGATATCTGCGCTCCCAAAGACACAATGACGGTAGCAGACTATCAAGAACAAGCACAAAACTTAATTAATTCCCTTGATGTGTCTCCACTATTATTGGTGGGAGGTACTGGTTTATATATTCGCTCTATTGTGCATGGGATGAAGATTCCTAGAGTTGCACCGAATTATGAATTGCGATCGCAACTCGAATCTCTCGGACAAACTACACTCTACGGTATATTGCAGCAAGTGGATCTGACTGCTGCACAAAAAATTCATCCGAATGATCCTGTGCGAACTTTACGAGCTTTAGAAGTATTTTATGTGACAGGAATTCCAATTTCTGAGCAGCAAGGGGAAAATCCCCCAGATTATCCGATTTTGCAGATTGGGTTAGATTGTGATGTAGAGAAATTAGCACAGCGTATTTACAAGCGTACTGAGCAAATGGTACAAGATGGTTTAGTTGCCGAGGTAGAATATCTTTGTCAAAAATATGGTGCTGATTTACCTTTATTAAATACTTTAGGATATCAAGAAATCAAGCAATATTTACGGGGTGAAATTTCCTTAGATGCAGCCAAAGAATTAACAGTTTTGCATACAAGACAATTTGCCAAACGCCAACGCACTTGGTTTAGAGCCTATCCCAAAATTGAATGGTTTGATGCTAATGATCCTGATTTGTTAGAGAGTGTTTGGCAGCGTATACAAGACTTTACCAACAATGTGTAGAGACATTTTATTAAACGTCTCTACGTATGCTTTTTACAGCGTCTCAGGATCAATTCCCATTGCTCGAAGTTTGTCTGCTAGTAATTGAGCGCGTTCTTCTGCTTGTTCAGCACGTTGTCTTTCTTGTTCAGTACGTTGTCGTTCCTGTTGGGCGAGTTCATCACCAGTTAGTAAAACAGTCCCATCTTGATAGCACCAACGTAACCAAGTATCCTGTCTACCTTCAAATTCGCCTTCCCAGAGAGTCACACCCAAACCCACTTGTTCTAGCCAAGTTTCGGAGGTTTCAAAATAGCGTCTTCCCCTCAATTCATAAACCCGCAGGATTTTTTCTCCTAATTGCTGAGTTGAATCATACACAATGTAATAACTTACCCGCATTTGTTCATAAACTTGCAGCTTTTTACCAAGTTCTTCACCTTCTTGATTAGAAGCAATTTCAATCACAACTTCTGGAGGTTTACCAAATCGCCAAACCATATAACAACGATTTTGCTTTTCCCACCAATTTGCAGGAGTCTGGACATCCAAGCTGAGGAAAACGTCAGGTACAATTGCAGGCTGTTTGTCTGCGTGATAAATACCAACGTTAGCTTCAGCTAAAAAAGTCTGATTTTGTAATGAACTGTAAAGAGAGCCGACTAATAAGCGTTGTTGTTTGGCAGATGCAAAATTGTCCACAGGTGTATCATCTTCAGTAATTAACTGGTTGGCATCTGGCACATAGAAACCATCATTATTTATGAGAAGTTGCTCAACCATGATTTTATCTATTGATTTAAGAGCATTATTTCTAGGTTAATTGACTTTATATGATAACTTATGTAGTAGTTTATCTACAGTAAATCAGAGAACAACGTTGGACATATAAGTCTGTAGCAATAATATAATGATTGGACGGATACTACGACAACGCTACAAAATTATCAATCAGTTGGGTTTTGGTGGGTTTGGAGAGACTTATCTAGCGGAAGATTTAGATGTTCCTACTGAAACTAAACCTAAATGTGTGATCAAGCGTCTTCAGCCTAGAGCTATTGCTCAGAATATTCCATACTCGGATATTGAGCGTTTGTTTAAAAGAGAAGCAGAAATTCTCTACCAACTTGGTCAAAACCATACTCAAATCCCTAAACTATATGCTTATTTTGAGCAAAGAAAAAAGTTGTACTTTGTGCAGGAATTTATTGATTGAAATGACTTGAGTCAGGAAATTACTTCAGGAAATCATTGGAAGGAAACTGACGTAATTATATTTCTAGAAGAAATGTTAAAAATATTAGTTTTTATTCATAAACATAATGTTATTCATCGAGATATCAAACCTTCAAATATAATGCGACGTAAATTTGATGGTAAGTTAGTGTTAATTGATTTTGGGCTTGTTAAACCAATAACTACTTCAGGAATACTCAAGTGTACTATTCCTATTGGTAGTCTAGGTTATGCACCTGCCGAACAAGTCCAAGGTAGACCGCAAATCAACAGTGATATTTACGCGTTAGGAATAACTACTATTCAGGCACTAATAGGTGTAGATACTCCTATGCAGTTATCTATAGATGAAACAGGTGAGATAGTTTGGCGTGATCTCGCTAAAATAAGCGAATCACTTGCACAAATTTTGACCAAAATGGTGTCATATGATTTTCGCAAACGCTATTCTACGGCGGCAGAGGTACTTAATGATTTAAATCTTACTGTATTACGCTTACAGGCATCTATTGCTGACTGGTTATTACCGCTAAAAATTGGACGTAAGTGGGGTTATGTAGACGAAAGAACAGGACAAGTGATAATTCAGCCTCAATTTGAAGAAGCGTATGAGTTTACTGAAGGTCTAGCATCTGTTCAGCTTGGTGAAAATTATGGTTATATAGATGCGAACGGAAATTTTATTATCCATCCTCAATTTGAATGGGCTTACTATTTTTCAGAAGGGTTAGCAGAAGTTCTGATTAATGGAAAAAGCGGATATATTGATGTAACTGGAAAAGTAGTTATTCAACCTCAGTTTGATATGGCTAACTTATTTTCATCAGGGCTAGCAGAAGTCTGTATTGGTGATCAGTATTATTTTATAGATAAAACAGGAAAGATTATTGAGGAATAATTGGGTTTGTTTCATAATTGCATGGAATACTGCATATTTCTCTACGCTTAATTTCAAGGCATACCATAAACACAATTAATGCCAGAAAAAGGAATTGGTCTATTCCGTTGACTCATTAAACTGAATGATAAAGATAATGCCGATCGCCTCTTCATCCCTCGAAACTGTTATTCTGGCAACAATAGTAATTAAACTATCAAACCTAGCCGTTAAATAAAAATCTATGCTTACCCAGGATAAACAACAACGTAATTGGAAACCCATCATCAAAGCATTCGAGGCTGTGCTTGGTACAAATGGCGTAGTGCAACGCCGTGAAGAACTCATCACCTATGAATGTGATGGTTTAACTAGCTATCGTCAACGTCCACCTGTGGCGGTGTTACCACGAACTACAGAGCAAGTAGCGGCGATAGTGAAGATATGCAACCAGTATGCAGTCCCTTTCATCGCACGGGGTTCGGGTACTGGTTTATCAGGCGGCGCGTTACCCTCGGAAGACTCAGTTTTAATTGTTACTTCCTTAATGCGGCAAATCTTGAATGTAGATTTAGACAATCAGCGCATTATCGTACAGCCAGGGGTAATTAACAGTTGGGTGACACAGACTGTCAGTGGTGCTGGATTTTACTACGCTCCCGACCCTTCCAGCCAAATTATCTGTTCAATTGGGGGAAATGTAGCAGAAAACTCCGGCGGGGTGCATTGCTTAAAATATGGTGTCACCACTAACCATGTTTTGGGGTTGAAAATCGTCACGCCGGAAGGGGAAATTGTCGATTTAGGTGGACAAATTACCGAAACTCCTGGTTATGATTTAACTGGTATCTTTGTTGGTTCAGAAGGTACTTTGGGTATCGCTACAGAAATTACTCTCAGAATCCTCAAAAGTGCAGAATCAATTTGTGTGCTATTAGCAGATTTTACTAGTGTAGAAGCTGCTGCCGAAACCGTGTCAGATATTATCAGCGCAGGGATAATTCCTGGCGGGATGGAAATGATGGATAATATTAGCATTAACGCTGTAGAAGATGTTGTCGCCACTAATTGTTATCCCCGTGATGCAACAGCCATTCTGTTAGTTGAAATTGATGGTTTAGAAATAGAAGTTGCAGAAAATAAAAAACGTGTTGCTGAAATTTGTAAGAAGAATGGGGCGAGGAATGTTACTTCTGCTAGTGATCTAGAAACTCGGTTAAAGCTGTGGAAGGGACGTAAAGCTGCCTTTGCGGCGGCTGGTCATTTAAGTCCAGATTATTATGTGCAAGATGGGGTGATTCCTCGGACGCAGTTACCCTATGTATTACAAGAAATTGAGGCACTAAGCCAAAAATTTGGTTATCAAATTGCAAATGTCTTTCATGCTGGTGATGGAAATTTGCATCCATTGATTCTTTTTGATAATTCTGTACATGGTGCATTAGAAAAAGTTGAAGAATTAGGCGGAGAAATTCTCAAACTTTGTGTCAAAGTTGGCGGTAGTATTTCTGGAGAACATGGTATAGGTGCTGATAAAAAGTGTTATATGCCAGATATGTTTAGCACTACCGATTTAGAAACTATGCAGTGGGTACGGCAAGTATTTAATCCTCAAGGTTTAGCAAATCCTGGCAAGATATTTCCTACGCCGCGCACTTGTGGAGAGGCTGCAAATCAAAGTAATAATCAGCAATTTGTAGGCGTAGAGAGGTTTTAAAATAGTTTGTAGTAAGGACTTTAGTCCTTTCTTATTTCAAGACAAAGGACTTTAGTCCTTACTACGAACAAACTAAGTGTTCACTGTTAACTACTCAATAACTAAATTCAAGCCAAGATATAAAGTGACAAGTTTTTATTTGGCACTTTTTGTCTTGGCAGATTATTATGATATTCCTACATTATCTAAAAAAATAATGATTTATTCTGTATTGATAAATGTCCTTACACAACAAAGCCAAAATTATACATGAATCGGTTGGCTAAACTTTGTTTGTTTTATGTGATGTGTGTGCAACTCATATTGTGCTTAACAATATTTTCTGACCCTTCACTTTCAGATTATCAACAAAAAAATAGCCTACCAACTACAACAGAAATTCGTGGAGTCTGGCTAACTAATGTTGCTAGTGGTGTACTATTTGTACCTTGGGGTATTGAACGCGCTGTTAATCAATTATCAGCACTCAATTTCAATACGATTTATCCTGTAGTTTGGAATCGGGGATATACCTTTTACAAAAGTAATGCAGCTAAATTATTTACAGGTAGTGATGTTCAGCCTTTACTGAATGTTGCACATAGCGGTCAAGATTTTTTGACAAAGTTATTGAAACTTGCCAAGCCTAAAGGTTTAACTGTCATTCCCTGGTTTGAATATGGTTTTATGTCCCCACCTGATTCAGAATTAGTGAGGCGTTATCCAGATTGGTTAACAATGGGAAGGAAAGGGGCGAAAACTCTTAGTGAGATTTTGCCAAAAAAACTGGATAATCAGCCTACAAATAAATTAGTTTGGCTGAATCCCTTGCATCCAGAAGTACAAGAGTTTATCTTGTCGTTAGTTGTAGAAGTTGTTAGCAATTATGATGTAGATGGTATTCAATTTGATGATCATTTTGGAATGCCTGTGCAGTTTGGCTATGACTTATTTACTATCGAGCTTTATCAAAAAGAACATCAAGGTAAAAGCCCTCCCATTGACCACTTTAACCCAGAATGGATGAGTTGGCGTGCTAATAAAATTACTGGGTTTATGGCAGAAATCTATCAAGTTGTGAAAGAGATGAAACCTAATGTCAAAATATCTTTGTCTCCTAATTCACAGGTTTTTGCTTATAAAAATTACTTGCAAGATTGGGAAAATTGGGTAAAAAAAGGATTTGTAGATGAGTTGATTTTACAGGTTTATCGCAGTGACAAACGCAGTTTTATTACAGAAATAGAAGCACCATCTGTAAAATTTGCTCGGACTAAAATACCTGTAGCTATTGGTATTTCTACAGGTACTTTACGTACTCCAGTTAAGATTGCACAGGTTCAAGAACAGATTGAAGCTGTACGCGATCGCCAATTTTTTGGTATATCTTTTTTTTACTGGGAAAGTTTGTGGGGTTACATCGCACCAGAATCACCCGAAAAACGACGGAAGGTTTTTGGTGAGTTGTTTGCAGCTAAGGCGAAAAGACCATTGACGATAGGGAGGAAGTAGGGGACAGGTGACAGGTGACAGGTGATAGGTGACAGGTGATAGGTGACAGGGATATGATTGCTCAACACTTTTAATCTATTTTTTCCAAAATATCAATAAAATTTGATGCCAATCATCTCTGCCAAAACCCCGTTAAAATTTATGCTGCTGTGGATTTTAGCTAATTTTGGCGGTTTTTTGGGAAGCTTGTTCTGGATTGAAATTGGTGAACGGGCAGAGATTGGCGTAGTACAGGCAGCGATTGGAGGATTAGCGATCGCATTACCTCAAAGTCTTATCCTCAAAGAAACTATCTTCACTATCAAGTGGATTGTGTTAACTTTGGCAGCTTGGGTATTACTCACAGCTATAGGCATAGGTGCAGTCGGTTGGAGTGTACCTGCTTCGGAAATTCTGCCTTTGAGATGCTACTTTGGGGCAATTTATGGAGCATTTGGCGGCTTTGTGATTGGACTAGCACAATGGTTAGCAATCCGCCCGTCAGTATCTTGGGCTTGGCAGTGGATTATAGTTAGCTCTCTTAGCTGGGCTGTAGCTTTACCTATTGGTTACGCTGTGGGGATGATATTACACCGACTAACTCGCTTATTTTTAGGTGAAGTGGTAGGGTTAGCTATCACTTGGCTAGTGGTTGCTATCCTCACAGGTTTGACTGCTTATAGAATGGTAAACGAGTAATTTGTTAAGAAACGTAACATTAATTAATTTCTTGCTTCTATAAAGTTTAAGTATATGTAACAATATTAATTAAATCTTCATAAAAGAAAATCAATAAAATTGCTCTAGCTGACAAATGCGTTTTAACCTTCAAAAAGTTGGATTTGTTAAGCTCATCGCTATTAAATTGCCTAGATTTCTGATAAGAATTAAAGAAAGGCTCATATATCGTCAGTAAATAACCACAATAACTCGCTTTAGGTGCTAAAAACATTTTATACCAACGAAATTATGAAATAAAGCACCTTAAAGAGTCATTAATATCAGACAGGACTCTCGCATGAATATCAATTCAGTAGAATCTGCCGTCGAGTTGAAAGAAGAATCTTGTGTTCATCTGATTTTTGGCACAGCAGTAGATGAAAAAAGTAGTAGTGAACAGCTACTATTAAGTTTGTATGACTCTGTGCAGACATCTATCTTTGTGGTGGATGTCCTAGAGAATGGAGATTTTTCGTATGTAGCACTTAATCCTACCCATGAGCGATGGATAGGTATACGTTCCCAAGATTTGCGGGGTAAAAAACCAGAGGATATTCTCAACTCTGTAGATGCTGCTAAGGTGCGTCATCGTTATGCTAATTGCGTGCGCTTGGGCAAAACTATTTCTTACGAACAATGTCTACAATTTCAGGGAGTGCCGACTTGGTGGAGTACAACGCTTACACCATTGCAAGATGCTAACTCTAGAATTTATCGCATCATTGGCACTAGTAGTAATATCACGCCTGCAAAACAGGTAGCCCAAGCCAGAGGAAACTACGCAGAACGAGAACAAGTATTAGCAGCAATTCTCCAAAGAATTCACGATGCTTTAGATTTAGATGTAATTCTCCATCAAACTGCTCAGGATGTGCGAGAGTGTTTAAATTGCGATCGCATCCTCATTTATCAGATGCAAACTGGCCAAAATGGCGTGGTAATTGCCGAAGCTACAGCAAACCCTGATCTGTCTCTATTGGGTAAGCACTTCCAAGATCCTTGTTTAAGTATCAAGCAGAAAGAACATCACGGGCGATGTTGTACTGAAATCATTGAAGATATTTATGCAAGTGGGATAAATACTTGCCAAAAGGACTTTTTAGAATCGTTGCAAGTAAGAGCGCATCTAGTCGTCCCAGTTTTATCACGACAAAATTTGTGGGGGTTATTAATCGCTCAATATTGCCATGAACCCCACCAATGGCAACAAATAGAAATTGATTTACTCCAACAGCTAGCCACCCAACTAGGAATTGCTACTCAGCAGGGAGAACTACAACAGCAAATCAAACATCTCAAAAACGAACTAGCATTACACAAGCAGGCACATCAGAATCAGTTCCAGCAGACAAAAAGCTTTCAATCCTTAGTTTTAAGCATCACTGCACAAATCCGAGATCATCAAGACGAAACTCAAGTTTTTGCTCATCTTACTCAAGAGTTAGCCAAGTTACTACAACTAGAGTCTTGCTATATCGAACTTTACAACTCTGATTGCTCTGTCGCCAGTGTTGTGTGTGAGTATGCACTTACCCAGGCTACATACCAGGGAATCAGCAGAAAGCCTGAAGATTTGAGCGAAATTTATCAGCCACTATTGCAAAAACAACATTTCCACTCTGTAGAAATAGTACCTGGATGGCATCCCAAGTTACTGGTGATTACCCAGCTAGCTTGTCCTATTTTCGATCAGCAAGGAACTCTGGGTAATCTTTGGCTAATCAAACCTACACAACAAATGTTTAGTGAGCTAGAAATTGGCCTAGTACAAACTTTAGCCCATGAATGTGCGATCGCTATCCGGCAAACACGGCTCAATACAAGCAAACAAGCAAGAATCCACAAACTAGAAAACAAAGAACGTCTCACTCAAGAATTTCTCAAAAACCTCTCCCATGAACTGCAAACACCCATAACGAATATTAGTCTAGCCGCTCAAACCCTCGAAAGTATTTTCTTACCCAACGGTACATTAGATATCGAAGTCGTACCTCAACTCTTACAGATTTTACATAACGAGTGTAGTAGAGAAAGCACACTAATCAACGATGTACTCACACTCATCCATCTAGAAACAAAACCTGAACCCCCAACATTAATCACCATTGACTTACAAACCTGGCTTCCCCCCATCGTCGAATCTTTTTTAGACCTTACCAGCTGTCAAGGACAGCAATTAAAGCTAGATATTGCCACTGTCATCCCACCCTTAGAAACCGATATTACAGAACTAGAGCGAATTATCACCGAACTCCTCAGCTATGTGTGCAAATACACGCCACCGGGAGAATCAATTACAGTGTCTGCTCAGACAACGCCAGCAGAACTGAAACTTAGTATCAGCAATTCTGGATTAGAAATTCCTATCCATGATCAAGTTCGTATATTCGAGCCGTTCTACCACCTATGCAAAAATGACCCTTGGAAATATAGTGGCACAGGCTTAGAAATGGCATTAGTAAAAAAAATGGTCAGACATTTGGGTGGCTCGATTCTGGTAGAAAGTGCTGCAAGTCAAACTACATTCATGATCAAATTCCCCAAATCGGCTAAATCATAAATCATCAGTTGACTTAATATTGACGAATTAACTATAATATTGCTATTATAATTGTTTGCGTGGGTGACTAGCTCAACGGTAGAGCAGTAGACTCTTAATCTATTGGTTGCGGGTTCAAATCCCTCGTCACCCACTTATTGTTTTCAGGCTGCTAATTCTTTTTCAGGGTTGCAAAACTAATTGCAAATCAGACTAGTCAAAAAAAGATTTGTCTGCTAAACTAAAAAATGTGTGAAAAACACGGCTCAGTAGCTCAGTTGGTTAGAGCACGGGACTCATAAGCCTGGGGTCGTTGGTTCAACTCCGACCTGAGCCATTTTATAAGTAATGAGTAAGAAGTGATGAGTGCTGAGGAAGGCACTAGAATTTTATACTTGCCAAAAAAGAAAGCGGGTTTTCCATATTAACGTTGCTTTCATCTAAAATCACAATTTAGTTATTGACAGAAAACCCATACCAGATAAAAAATCTTCACTGCCAGTTTTTGGGATATCAGGCTGGAATCACTGGAAACTGTACTTCTGTTACATAAGATTCATTAGTCTGCTCGTTACCACCAATGATATATACTTCACGGTTTGCCCCAGTAATCTTATAGCCATTAGCTTCAATCCACGATACTAAAGTTGCATAAGCTTGGCTAATAGTTTCATAACTACCATGATGAATTAAACAGGCGATCGCTTCTAATCCCGGTAGCTCATAAACTTTGATTCTTTCATTGCCTTTAACTAATCCTGCAATGGAAATAACAGCCTCCCCATTGACATCAGCATCTTTATAACCTGGATCATGCCAAATCCCAGCATAATAATCACCAACTTGGACTTGCTGTTGTTTCAGATATTCGTGCAATTCATCATAAAGACTGCCTATACTGGCGTAATCTGGTAGAATTTCGCGTATAGATACAACTTGCATCGGTTCAGCTTTTTTAATCACAACTTCATAGTTGGGCATACTATTCTCCTGTTCAATTTGCTTGATTCTTGCTTCTACTCGTGTGAGCCTTGCTTGTTCTGTTTCTACTAACTGCTGAATTTCCGCTTCTTTGAGTCGCAGCATTCCGCGAATTTGGGCTGGTGGTAAATTCTCATCCAGTAGCTTGGCAATTTGCTCTAAAGAAAAACCCAAATCTTTGAAAGCTAAAATGCGATTCAGTCGCGGTAGTTGTTCAGCCGAGTAGTAGCGATAGCCTGTAAAGTTGTCTACGTGTAGTGGTTGAAGTAATCCCATTTGGTCATAGAGACGTAGTGCTTTTACGCTCACCTGGCTCAGTTTGGAAAAATCACCTATTTTTAACATCTTGGTATTTGCGTCATCTCTGAGACTCTTTACAATAGACACCCTGCCTTAAGGGTAGAGTCAAGAGAAAATATCACTCACAACTCAGCACCGGCTAAACGCCCCGCTACCGCTAACAGCACTCATCTATGTGGCGAATAACTTCAGCAATAGACCAAGCTTGTGCTACCGCGCCTCTGGGTTGATGAGGTGGATCGCCATCGAAAATTTCAGAAATTGAACCAATACAAGCATCATTAAACAAGTGATCTAACAAAGGTTGCCAACTAAAAGGTAATGGTTGTTCTGATAGAAAACGCTGCCAAGCACGGATAAAGGGGCCAATTAACCAAGTCCAAACAGTACCTTGATGGTAAGCGCGATCGCGTGTTTCGCTATTACCTACACATTTACCAATATATTGTCTATCAGCTGGGTCAAGAGAGCGCAGACCATAGGGAGTGAGCAAGCGATAAGTAGCTAAATCTAATACCTGACGACCTTGGGATTCAGAAAAGCCGCAATGATGTAAGGAAATTGCTAAAACTGCATTGGGGCGAACTTGAGCATTGCGGCGATCGTCAAAATCAATAGTGTCGTATAAATAGCCCAACTGGGGATTCCAGAATTTTTGTAGAGAAGCCTTAACCTGTTGTGCCTGTTGACCATAACGCTTTCCTTGATTGGCTAAACGTACAGAATTACCAATGTCTAGCTGACTTAAACATTCTGCCCATTGACTCATCCAACACAAAGCAGAATACCAGAGAGCATTAATTTCTACAGGTTTACCGGGACGAGGCGTGACAGGTTGTCCCTCAACTAAAGCATCCATCCAAGTCAGAGCAACACTAGGCGCATCCCAACCCAGTAGTCCATCAGTCGCATCTACCTGGATGTTGTAGCGTGTTCCACCGATAAATGCTTTATGGATTTGCTGTACCACTGGGAACTGTTCAGCTAAAAATTCCCAATCTTGAGTCGCTTCTAAATAAAGTCCTAAAGTTTCAATCCACCACAAAGCAGCATCAATGCTGTTGTAGAACGGCTCACTGTCCATATCTGGGAAGGCATTAGGGATAAGACCATGACGACAGTAACGCCCAAAAGTTTGTAGGAGACCTTTAGCTAAATCAAAACGTCCAGTTACTAAAGTCAACCCAGGTAAAGCAATTAAGGTATCTCTTCCCCAATCATTAAACCAGTGATAACCAGCAATCACTGTAGGGCCAGCAATAGAAGCTCGATAAACAATAAATTGATCGCTAGCTTTTAATAATTGTCGCCAGATTGGGGATTGGGCATTATTAATATTGCCAGTCCCTAGATCATCAGTCCCCAGTCTCCAGTCCCCAGTCCCTAGTTCCCGTTCCCAACCAAAAATCTGAGACAGTCGCTCTTGTTCTGCTGCGACAGCTTCTGTAAATGTATCGGAGGTTAAAAGATTCGGTGATTGTTCAGGAAAACCCATCTGGGCTTCTAAAGTTACGGCATCTCCTGGCTTGAGAGTGACTGATAAATAACCGGGACTGAAAAGGTCTTCGCGATCGCCTAATCCGCGTTGTGTCTCCTCTGGAAATTCGTAATTCCAGTACCACAAAGGATCGGCTCGATATTCTCCTTGTGTCCAACGTAATTGCCAAGGTGTACCAAAGCGTCCAGAGATAATTGCTTGCAAACAGACTTGTTGATGACTAAGCAATTGGGAAAACTGTAAGTCTGAACTACCAGTTTGTTGACCATGAAAATCGCGATCGCCTACTAGTAATCGCAGCCGTAAAATAGCAGTTTCTCTACCTTCGTAACGATATTGAATTAAAAGACGATGACTCATTGGCGAGTGGGAAGTCTGATTTTCTTCCCCATTCCCTAACAAACTATGAGGCATCACCAATTGCCTGCTTAGTTGCCAGTCATCCTTACCCCAAATCCATTTAGGAACTGGGTTAATATCGAAAGAGTGCAGCAGTTTGTAGCCAGTCGGCTCAATGTTACCTGTACCCCAGATATTTGTCCCCAGTGCAACAACGTTTCTTGCTACTTCTAAGCTAGCTTCTAGGTGCGAAAACAATAGGGTACGCCCAGCCGGTGGATTTGTGGCGGCGAATAGCCAACCGTGATAAGTCCGCGTGCGGACATCAGCAACAGTCCCACTGGCAAAACTACCCAAGCCATTAGTCAATAACCATTCTCTTGTATCTAAATCAACCATTTGCTACTCAAAATCGTTATGACTATGATATAGTCGTAACAGATCGTAATCAAACTGTGAGACAGCGTGGAGAGGTAAGATTGATCTGACCCCAACTCCAACGCTAGTAAACGGATATAAGTTGAAGGAGATAATAATAAATGTCCATCACTTACGGAACAGAAGGAAGCCTCCGCGTTGGTCAACAAGCTCCCGATTTTGCAGCAACAGCTGTGGTGGATCAGGAATTTAAGACAATCAAACTTTCCGACTATCGCGGTAAGTACGTTGTCCTGTTCTTCTACCCCCTAGACTTTACCTTTGTTTGCCCCACTGAGATCACAGCATTTAGCGATCGCTACGAAGAATTTAATAAACTTAACACTGAAATTCTCGGTGTTTCCGTTGATAGTGAATTCTCTCACCTAGCTTGGATTCAAACAGATCGCAAATCTGGTGGTGTTGGCGACCTCAACTATCCTTTAGTTTCCGACATCAAAAAAGAAGTTAGTTCCGCTTATAACGTTCTAGACCCAGCCGCAGGTATTGCTTTGCGTGGTTTGTTCATCATCGATAAAGATGGTGTCATCCAGCACGCTACCATTAATAACCTAGCATTTGGTCGCAGCGTTGAGGAAACTCTACGGACATTACAAGCGATTCAGTATGTTCAATCTCACCCAGATGAAGTTTGCCCTGCTGGTTGGCAACCTGGTGACAAAACAATGAATCCTGACCCGGTGAAGTCTAAAGTTTACTTCTCTGCTGTCTAGAAAGGTAGAAGGAAAGAAAGGAAGAAAGTTTAGAAAAAACTTTGTCCCTTTTTTTTAATTAATACTGACGTCCATAGCGCAATACGGTTCAGTTAAGCAAAGCGCAACCCAACAAAAACCCAGAAATGTTAGGTTTCGTTCCTTAACCCAACGTACACATTTTCAGGTTTTTACCACTAACTAAACCGTATTGCTTTATATCCGATTTGTGTATACACTGTCGCCTGGGAAAGGGGGGATTAAGAGGGATAAAACCTTTATCTAGAAAGAAAATCTCACTTGTGTATACACCGTAGACGAGGGAAGGGGTTAGGGGATCAGGTTTCGCGTTAGCTTTTCCACATAACGTGAAAAGTCAGGAGTATATCAACTGAGTTAGCCTGATGCAATTTTTAGCAAATGAAAATTTTTATTTAGATTATCAAAAATTAGGTGGATACCCCTCAAAGGTTGAGGGGTTAATTTTTGTAATTACAGTGATTCCCAAAATTCACATTAGAACAGTTATTGAAATTGACAGATAATATGTTATAATTATCTGCGTTGCTTTAATAGCCACCATGAACACCTCTGAGCAGGTGTTAGTAGTAATCATGTTGTGGCTGAGGTTGTGTCATGACAAAATTTGACGCATCGTACAAGTAACGACTAGCTTCTTCCTCCAAACGATGAATCAGAAACGGTTCAATAACGTTGCCATTTCGCAGTGCGGCTAGATAGCCATCCAAATACATCCGCATGTCATCCGTGCGATACCCGCGATTCCATAACTCGACGAAGGTGTCGGTAATTCTTTGGTAATGGCGGATGGTTTGTGTGTCTTGGAGCATAACTGCTTTATTGATCTCTTTGGAATGAGAATTGTAAATGATTCAGACTAAAAAGTGAAGGGGGCATTTCTTCTTGATCTACCCTAAAAAGCTCCGATACCTAATGGTGGCAGTCTCTCCAGCAACTACAATATAGTTACATCCTATTCCAGAAAAAATCAAATTAGGTTATCCAATCAGTTATTCCTATAGTTGTTTCGGATAGTATCGTGAGGGGATGGGTAATTGCAAGCATCACTTTTTTTAGGAAAAGGTTAACATCGTCCTGGTCATTATCAGCTTGCTTTGTACATAGTTTTTTGGCAGATTACCCAGACTCAAATGGCAGATAGGATATTTAACAGGAAAATTTTTAATAATCATAACAAAAATTTAAGAATATTACTAACTTACCTCTGGATAAGGCACAACATAAGCATCTGGCCCATTTTTGTATTGAGAAAATGTAAAGCTAATTGTTATGGGAGTAACAAAGGCTACAAAACCTTGAGCATGGGCTTGTTACTTTGAAATTCATCAGACGCTAAGGGGTCTTGCCGCCGTGGGTTCGGTTTGTATTGAAATCGTTGAGGGGAATCCCCATCTGAGGTCGTTGCTTGGTTGGCACTTGCAACAATTGGAATATAGAGTTCATCAAGCCGCTAGCATTTATCAAGCTAGAGAAGCTTTTTTAAGCCATCAACCGACTTTGGTCATCCTAGATGCCGATTTGTCAGATGGAGACGGTATTGAGTTTTGTCGTTGGTTGCATCGTCAGCAACAACCGCTCATCTTGATGCTATCTGCTCGTAGCAATGAAGCCGATGTGGTTGCAGGCTTAAAAGCAGGAGCTGATGATTACTTGAGTAAACCTTTTGGAATGCAAGAGTTTTTGGCTAGGGTAGAAGCCTTAATTCGGCGCAATCGCACGCCTACAGCACCTGCTTATTTGGATTATGGTACTTTGCAAATTGACTTAGTGCAGCGTCGTGTCCGATTCCAAGGAGAGTTTATTGACCTCACTCCCCAGGAATTTAGTTTGCTGTACGTTTTGGCACAAGCTGGAGGAGTACCATTGAGTCGGTCTGAGTTGTTGCGTCGTGCGTGGCCTGATGCCATTGACAACCCGCGTACCATTGACACTCATGTTTTATCGCTACGCAAAAAAGTTGAACTTGATCCCCGTCAACCTAGTTTGATTCAAACTATTCGGAATGTGGGATACAGATTTAACATGGAAAGTTTGAATGCTAATCATCCCCAAACACAAACCAAGTTACCAAAGGAGAGATTTAGTAATCAACGTTCAACACTTAGTGGGCAAATATCATAGGTGAAAATTGCCAAATCTCCAAACATCAAAATCCCAAGTTTATTAAAATTTTGAATTGTGTCGCCGCACCCTGTAGGGTATTTTGAATTGCTGTGGTACTAGCTCCATTCTTCAGTGATTTGAGCTTCGGCATTCAATAGCCTTTTTTTTAGATGAACCCAGTCGATATTAGAGGCTGTTTGATTAGATAACAAACTTCCTTGCTCTAGATTTAACAACCGGGTGCAAAATATCTGGGTTAAGTCTATTTGATTATTGATCATCAAAATTGTAGTTTGATGAGTTTGATTAAGTTGAATTAAAACTTGCATGAGATGGGTCGCTCTGCCAATATCCAAATTAGAGGTTGGTTCGTCTAAGAGCAGAATTTGTGGTTGAATGACTAAAGCTCGTGCGATCGCTACTAGCTGTCTTTGTCCTGTTGAAAGTTGCAATTCAGTGCGTCCTAACCAATCATTGGGAATTTGCAGTTGTTCTACCCAATGATTAACTCGTTCCTGAATCGTCTGTTTAGGCAAATCGCGCAGAACTAAAGGATAAGCCAAGGCTTGCTGGACTGTCATCCCTAAAAGTCTTGGCTCTTGTAATACCAGTGTCACCATCTGGCGCAGTTTGATAATTGGAATTTGGCGATAATCCTGATTATCCAAATAAATTTTGCCGCTAGCAGGTTCACTCAAACGATTAATCAGACGTAGCAGTGAAGTTTTACCAGCACCAGAGGGGCCGAGAATTGCTAAACGTTCCCCTGGGGAAACCGCAAAGGAAATATCCCGCAATATCGGGTATCCCTGAAGCTGGGTTTTCAGCTTTGCAAATAGATTAACTTGTTCTAGCCGTAATTGGGCTGTCATTGGGGTGCAATACCAATTCAAAATTCAAAATTTTCACGTAGCGTCTCGGAGAGAATAAACTTAGAGTTAGTCTTATTCAATCCAAAATCTAAAATCTAAAATTCCCAGTCCCCAATCCCCATTCCCTTCTTTAGCTAGCTAAGGCTGTAGTTATAGTCCACGCATCAATCAACAATAACAGCAGCGTACATCCTAATAAAATCACATACATCCACGGTTGTGCTAGAGGGCGAACATCTGTGGTATCTATACCTGTTTTAGCTTGAACTATATTTACTAAACGGGCAAATCCAGCTACCCGCATCGGTAGTAGATAAGCTTTACCATCTTGACTCAGAAAATAATAAACTAACCCACCTTGGCCAGTAGAGCGTGGTTTAAGCTGTTTTATCTCTGACCAAGGTAAAGACCAACCTTTACGCCAAAAGCGAGAAACCCAAGTTGGGTAAGTCACTTGAATTGATTGGTCATCTACAATTACTCTTTCAGTCAACACCGCATATAAACCCAAGAAGCCAATACAAATTCCCACCCATAATAAAGTGGGAGGGGTAGGCGCATCTGTAGCTTGAGCTAAAAAAGGTAAGGGTAAAGTAAGTGCTATGTAAAGACTCAATAGCGTGAGCCGAATTAGGGGAGATAAACGAAAAATACACGCTGAAGTGTTAGCTGAGTTTACTGTCACGGCTCAATCTTCAAATTATGGGCTTTTAAATTTAGTCTAACTAAAGATGGGCATGGGGCATTGGGATCAAATCTACCTTCTAGTCCCCAATCCCCAATTAAGGTAAATATTTTTGCACCACACTCCAACCAGTGAGTGATACCCAAGTAAAACCAAAAAACAGAATAATATTCAGACTAATATGTAAAGGTCTAGCCCAAGGTCTTCGGTGACTGATTTGTGTGGCACTAAAAGCTGATATTAAAACTAATCCTACCACTATCAACCCAGCCCATAAGTGTGATGAGTGTCCCAAAGAACCAAAGTGACCGAAAGTGCCAACGATACCAATAGCCAACAGTAACAGCACTAAACTAACCATGCTGATGCCCATTGTATAGTGGAGCGATCGCCACAAGCGGGGGGTAGCCCAATTGAACAATAAAAAATTAGGAACTTCCTGAGAATTTCTCACTCGCCACATCCAAAAGCCTGTAACGGCTAAAACTAAATACGCCAGTATCGACAATCCCATCGACCAAGCAGCTATTTTCCACAACCAGAGAAAAGAAGGTAGGTGCATAAGGTTTATTTTAGAGGGGACAGGGGACAGGGGACAGGGGACAGGGGACAGGGGACAGGGGACAGGGGA